>WFRL01000033.1 GCA_015486555.1 Candidatus Microgenomates bacterium
AAATCATCATCTGGTTGAGGCAAACTCTACCTAATTTAGAAGTAATAAAATCTCATTTTGTCCACGCTCTAGTCTCAGCTCTAGTTCTCCAACAGACCAAGATACCTGATAGATCCGATCTCTGGACGGCTCGGGAGTTTGCTATTGATTTCCTTCTCAGTCATACCCGGTTGGCTGAGGTGGTTAAACCTGTGGAAACGATTAGTGAGTTGCGACGGAACAATCTACCCAAAAAAGTCATCGAGGATGATCGGGCTTTCAAAAAGGAAATTCTCCGCTATTACCAGCCACCCCCTCTTACTTTAGTGGCTGACCAACAGGCTATTCAGATAAACAAAACAACTATCACCCTCAGTCCTCTTGAGTGGCGATTAATCCAAACTTTAGCTAAAAACAGAGGTAAGTTTATCTCTACCAGCAAACTAGCCGAGACGATCTATCCAGATAACGACAACTTCTTTGGTTGGTCCTTGGCTAAGGTTGTTGAAAGAGTACGAAAAAAGATTGCTTTAGCCGGAGTAACTCAACCAGTCATCGTCTCCGCTCGAGGCATGGGCTATATGCTGGCTAAATAGGTTTAGAACTTAGTAATTGGAACTAGGAGCTAGGTTGAAAAATAACCAATTATCAATGATCAATTTTCAAACAACTAAAACGGTCATTCCGACTCGTCGGGACCTAGCCGATAGGCGCAGGGAATTGGAGCTAGGAACTAAGTTAGAAAATAACAAATCACAAATTCCAAGTAATCCAAACCCCGAAAGAAATTGCTGAAGCAATTTCAATGGGGCAGGCAAATTCCAATAACCAATAACAATGATCAAAACATCCTAAGAAGTCAGCCGAGCTGGCGCTCAGGCTTGAGTTTACTTTCATGCGCCTTCGGCTAGATCCTTCACTTCGCCTGACGGCTCGTTCAGGATGACTCCTTTTAGTTGTTTAGAATTTAGATCATTTGAATTTAGGACCTGCCTGCCGGCAGGCAGGTTTATTTGGAGCTTCGGATTTCGAATTTAAGTTTTATCCCCCTTAGATCCCGACGAGTTGGGATGACTATAGGGGGAGTGTAAAGTATATATATGGACTATCAGATTTTTGAGTACCAACTGGAAGAGGAAAAAATTTCTTATGGTTATACTTACAGGACTGCTGGAAAATTTAAAACTAACCAATCCATCCTAAACTTAATGAAAACTCTTTATCTTTCCCCAACTCCACACATATTAGTTATGAATCAGGAACATACTAATAATGTATCCTCTATCAATAAGACTCCCAACAATCCAATTACTATCTACTCTCACACCGACGGTCTGTTTTATCCTCATGCTGAGAAGAATCTTTTTCTTATCGTCAAAACTGCCGACTGCCTGCCAATCTTAGTTTGGGATAAGAAGGGAAATTTAGGTGTAGCCCATGCCGGCTGGCGGGGAAGCTTAGGTAAAATCTTACCTAGTCTCCTGCAATCCTTCCTAGAAGCGTCGTCCCCAAAGGATATCTTCATATTTATGGGACCGTCTATCGGTGCCTGCTGTTACCCCATCTATGGTCCGAGACCACAACTTTTTCAAGAAGCGTTCCCAAAATGGCAAGAAAAAATCATCATCAACTATCCTCATCATCAAGGTCTAGACCTTAAAAAACTTAACTTCCTCCAAGCCAGCCAGCTAGGCGTACCTTTAAAAAACATTACCTTTACCTATTCCTGCACCGCCTGCCAATCGAATCTTTTTCACTCATATGTGGGGGAGGGAAAAGTAAGGGGAAATATTATCAGCTGGATAGGAATAACCAGTATTTAAAATTAGCTTACAACTTCTTGAGGTCAGACTCTATAGTCTTTAATTCCTGATCGATATCACTAAAGTCTACATCTGTTCCTTTAAGTGTTTCTCGGTCAGTTGGACTGAGATTTTCCTCTTCCTTTTTTAAAGTTTCCTCCTCTTTCTTCTCCGTTGGTGAAACAGTCTGAAAAGTAGAACTTTTCTGAATTTTGGATGGTAATTTGACACTTTTAAGGTAACCTTTTCGCCAGAGAAAAAAGCCGCCGAGGACAATCAAAAGAATAACAAGTAAAGATAACAGCCAATTCTTCATTACTTATTTCCTCCCGCTGAAGAAGTGGAAATCGAAGTGGGTACCGCTTTCCCCTTCGACCTAAATAACTTAAGAATGGTAACTAGTTCTCTCCTCAGGTTAAAGACATCAGACCGCAACTCCTTAAAGTCATTGACAAAAGAAAGGACAGCTGTTTTAACACTCTGGCCTAAAGGCTTACCTTCTTCTAAGGCAGGAATGTAAGCTTTCCCTTTTTGATCCTCTAATTTGGCTTGAAAGGTTTGTACATCCTGACGGAACCGGGCTAATTGAGCTTCAATCTCTTTAATATCCTGGCCATTCTTAGCTAATCTATTAGCTCTCTCTTCTAATTTATCAGCAATCTTTAACATCTTGTTGGAAACATTCTCTAACCTCTCCACCAAACGCTTGTTCAGAGCGGATAATCTATCCGCAATCCGGGAGACTATCTTTTTCTTCCTCTCATCACCAATCTTCTTAAGGCGATTGGCAAACTCGGTTTTCCTTTTCTCAATTAATTTTTCTTTAAGCTCCACCCTTTGGCGCAACTTCTTAAGTCGGGGGTTTAATTTCCTAACTCTTTCTCCTTCTTTAAGACGAAGCCGCCGAGGCAAGCGTTTTTTCACTTCCTGGCCGGCTGGGGTAGCTTTTTTAGGAGACAAAATACCTCTTCTAACTCCTTTCTGAGGAATAAGAGGAAAAATTTTCTGACCAACTTCTTTTTTTAATCCCCTTGGTAGAAGTCCCTTAGCTTCTACTCCATAGGGAACAGCTAGTAAAAGGAAAAATAAAAGCACTCCACTCAAGTATCTCAGCTTCCTCATACCTTCATCTTAGCAACCCTCCTTGAGTTGTCAAGAATGAGTTACCTTGTTTTGCTATCATTAACATATGCTTTACTTAGCTTCAGCTTCACCGCGGCGGCAAGAATTGCTTAAGTGGTTAGAAATACCTTTTCAAACCATAACCCCCAACTTTGACGAATCTGCCTTTAAGAAAAGGTTTGCCCCTCAACTTGAACCAGAAGAGCTTTCTGCCAACCTAGCTTACGAAAAAGCCTTCTCAGCAGTCCAACAACTCTCGACGGGTTTAGTTTTAGCAGCTGATACCGAGGTCTACTTGAATAGTCAAAGCTTAGGTAAACCAACCAACCTTGAGGCAGCCAGGGAAATGATTAACCGTCTTTCCGGTCGGCAGCATCTAGTGATAACTGGAGTCTGCTTAATAGAAGTGGAAACTGGACTTCATCGAATTGAGATTGAAAAGTCAACAGTTGAGTTCTTCAACTTGAGTAAGGAAGTAATTGAGACCTATCTCAAAAACGTGGGGAAAAAGATATTAGACAAAGCCGGGGCTTATGCTATCCAGATGAAGGAGTCAAAAAATCTCATTGCTGATTATCAAGGATCATTAACCAATATCATTGGCCTGCCCCTTATTAAAACCGTCGATCTCTTAGAAGAATTCGGGGTGATGGTAAATAAAGATGTAAAAAATTTAGTTTACGAAAAGTTGGGAAAAGAAGAAAAATAATTGGAACTAGGAACTAGGTAATTAGAACTTAGAGCTTGGAACTCGGAACTTGGAACTTGGAACTTAGTAAAATACCAAATCACAAATACCAAGTAATCCAAACTCCGAAAGAAAATTCATTCTTTACGGGGCACAGGCAATAACCAAAATCCTAATACCAAAATCCAAAACCTTGTCTATCAAGTCCCCCGATAAATTGGGGCTAGCGAAGCGCAAAAGGTATTGGTACTCAAGTTCTTTTTCATTTCTTACTCACTCTAGACTGACTAAGTCTTCTTCTTTCCAACTGAGTTCCAAGCTCCGAGTCCTAAGTTCTGATTCCTGCGCTCGCTCCGCTCGCTAGATCCTTCACTTCGCCTGACGGCTCGTTCAGGATAACTCGGAAAAAAGGGAAACAGCTCACTCCAAGAGGTGAAGTACAACTTCCTCCCCATGTCATTTTGACCCTCCGAGACGGAGGGGAAGAATCTAGCGAAGTGCAAAGTCTTAGCACTCACGCTTGGGTTCACTCTCATGCGCCTTCGGCTAGATCCTTCGTCGCTCTGGCTCCTCAGGATGACGCGGTCGAGT
>WFRL01000034.1 GCA_015486555.1 Candidatus Microgenomates bacterium
CTTATGAATGAAAGAATAGGTGAATTTCCTAACAATGTTATTATTGAACTTTTGGGTTTAGAGAAGAAACAGAGAAATATTTCGCCTGAATTGTCTGCCAGAGAAATATATGATCTATTGTACCCCCCTGATAGTATGCGGCCTCTCTATCACCCTCTTCTTTCTGAAGTACTTGAGCAGTGGGAGACAAGCTACGGTGAGAAGATTACTCGTAGGGTACCATTTATGAGAAAAATAGGACGTGTGTTTGAAAGGATTAGTCCAAAGAACGCAGCAGAAGTAAGGAGATATAAAACAGCATTAAAGGATGATCCGCGAAGAATGATCGAAAATACAATGAATGTCTTGTTGTGGGGGATTAGTTTAGATTTACCCTACTGGCCAGCTGAAAGGTCTAAATTGTTATTAAAGCAATTTTTTTCTGGGAATGCTAATCTGATGGCATTGGCGATTTATCTTCATTATCTTTTTACGGGTAATGAGTTGCCGCCTCTTTACATGCTTTTCGAGGATGAAGATGATTTTTTACCTAAGTTTAAGAAGTTGATGGAGAAAACGTTATTTTGGTTAGCACCTCTTAGGATCATGGGATTTTATAAGACCTTATATGACCTTGGTAGGTTAAATATCACTACTACCGCTCCACGAAGATATGAAAAGGAAATGAAAAGGATAGATGATTTAATGACTGAAAAACCTCATGAAATTCTCTTAATTGGCGGCGGGCCAGTGCAACCGTTTGATGTTAGTAGAAAATTTGCTGGAGCGAGGGTAGTATCAATAGACTTAATCTACAGCGATCCTAGAGGAGGAGTGTTTGGAAGGCATTTAGAAACCCGCTCGTGGCAATCTAGAATGGTCTATTTTGGAGAAGAAGAGCAACCACCTCGGCGTGTTTCTGTTGGTGAATTAATAGCAGGGGAGAAGTTTCAAAGGCTACCATCTAAAATTGGTTGGAAAGTTGATCTCAAAGGACCTAAGGTAGTTTTGATTCCGGGAGTGTGGGATGAGAAAGGGCGAACGGCTGGTTGGTTGAAGAAAAACATTCTGAAGAACGGTACTACCGATTTAGTAATTATTACAAATGTCCTTCGTCATCACCCTCCTTATGCTCGTATTGGATTACTGGAATCAGCCTTAGAAACAGTGGGACCTGGTAGTTTAGTTTTTGTAGAAGGAGGCTGGCTTTTGGATAGGGATAGAAGAATAATAGGAGGTTTATTTAAAAAAGCGAGAGAAGGGTTGAAGGTGCTTTTTTTAGTGGGCAGAGGAAGAAATATTCTCTCTTTTGTTGATGGACGTCCTTCTGATGAGGAAATTGTGCAATGGTGGGAGAGGACAGGTAAGCATCCTCTTATGGAAAGACTAGACGAGATAGGAATGGATGCTATACGTGATGAGATATATCCAGTAATAGGGTTAGAGAAGAAAGAGTAAGGATACAGAAAATAAGGTTTTCACCCTTTTAACTCTTAAGTAGGAATGGATTTTGTGTGTTGTCCCCCTGTCAACTACATGTCAAGCAAAGTTCTTCATAAGAGTATATCCTATGGGATAGTTAGAAAATTAAAAGGAGGAACAAATGGCAGGAGTTGACAATGAGAGACGAGTTTATGGAAAAGGCTATATAGAAGAAGAAAAAAAAGATGGAGGGTTTGGTTTCAATTTTTCTCTCTTTCCTTTAGTGAGAGAACTGAGAGGAATAATAGAAAACCATGAAATCGTAAACCGTTTTGGTAGTTTGGAGGAAGCTATGGTAAAAATAGGAGATGGAAAGGTGGTAGATCGTGGTGAGCTTTCTGCTAAGGAGATCTTCGAAGATATAGAGTGGAGAAAGTCCCTGGGGAGAAGGAGTGTAGGTATGGTAGGAGGTCCTGGGGCCGGTAAAACGACACTAGCAGGAATGTTAGTGGAAGAAGGAGGGTGGGGGTACGTAGATATGGAAGCTAGGGGAGAAGAGGAGCCGGTTGATTTTATTAAAAGAGTATTAGAAGAAATGACAACTCGTGAGGGGGAAATAGGAGGGATTGTAGTTGATAATGGGGAAGCTTTACGAACCTTAACTGAAGAAGAGCGTAAAAGATTGAGTGGGTGGCTAAGAAGTGAATACAAAGGTCCATTCCTGGTTTTTATGGGACGTCAACTGCCTGACATGTTCCATAAGAAGATAGTAGCTGATTTTACTTTTGATGAAGTGAAACAATTGGCTGAGAAGTATGGTATGAAGGGAGATGATCTAGAAGAAAGGTTGGCAGAGTTGCATGCTTTAACGAGTGGCCATGTGGCTACCGTTGTTAAGGTTTTAGAGAGGGGGAATTTAAGTCAAGGGGCAGTTATTCAAGCTATGGAGGAAACAATAGGAAGAATGACGTCTCCTTTAGAAGGAGAAGCTCGACGTCATAATCTGAACTCAGAAGATTTATACAGATTTGCAGCGGCATTTGGCATTCTCCGAAGTTTTGATCCTCCTAAGATGCTTGAAGAACTTAACCTTATTCCTGAACCGACTGGGGAGGATTCAATAGCTCGAAAAGTTTCTAATTATAGAAATTCTCAAGAAATGCTTGAGGTGATAAGAGAGGTTCTCCCACTGGGGCAATATGTTGGTCCATCACTATATGCCCCAAATCCTGTTTTTCGTCGGCTCTTATTTAATTGGTTCCGAGTGAGAAAGCCAGAAGTATTGGGGAACCTATTTCAGTCAGCGGCGGAAGCCTGTCAGAAAGTAGTTTCAAGGGGTGACATGTATAATGATTGGACAGCAACCAGTTTACTTGTAGACCTCGTGTATTATGGAGTTGTAGCTGAACGGTTAGCAACAGGGGGAACCTTATCTGAGGAGTTTGAAGGTGCTCTGGTAAAAGAGGTAGGAGAACTAATAGATACATTTGTAGAACGAGTGCGTCCTGAAAAATTAGGGATGCTGATGATAAGTGACTTCTTGTCGGCTCTAGAGGGCTGGTTTGGATTTTCGAATGATGCAGACTTGAATGAAACGGTACCTAAAGAATTGAGACAAAGGTTGAGTGATTTAGCTGAGGCGAGGTTTGAGGAGGAGATAATAAGGGAAGAGTGGGAGGAAACGAGAGAAAGAGAGTTTGGAGTGTGGGGAGAAAGGGATCCACGAGAACTGAAGGTAAGTTTAGTAACAGGGATGAGAAAAGTTTTGGAAGAGAACGTGACCGGGAAAAATCTAGCTGCTGTGGTTGGAGGAGAGAAAAAAGTAGTAGTTGTGGGAGGACGC
>WFRL01000035.1 GCA_015486555.1 Candidatus Microgenomates bacterium
AGCTAGATTGTGTTACTGTTCCTTCTTATACTGCAGCAAGTATGCTAAAAAGATTAGGATTAAAAAATCAAGTCAAAGTAATTTCCAATGGGATTGATTTAAAGAAATTTAAGAATGTTAGGGTGAGTAATCGTGTCTACGTTAAATTCAAGATAAGGAAAGATTTATTTACTTTCATTTTTGTTGGCCGACTTGAGAAAGATAAAAACATTGATTTGATCCTTGAAGCATCAAAACTGGCTATTAAGAAGAAGCCTTCTCAGGTTATTATTGTGGGCAAGGGAGCGGATGGACAAAAATTACAAAGATTGTCAAAAAAATTAGGTTTGGACGGAAGGGTAATTTTTACTGGAGAGGTAAGTAATAGCGAGCTAAATCAACTGCTTAGTTTAGCTCATGCATATATTGCCTCCGGTTCTGCCGAACTGCAGGGGATAGCAGTTATGGAAGCTATGGCTCATAAGCTACCAATCTTAGCTCTTAACGCCGTTGCCTTACCCGAATTGGTTAAAGATAGAGTAAATGGCTTTCTCTTCAAGTTAGATAGCAATGATTTAGCCAAGAAAATGCTTAAATTCTTATCTCTTGGTTCACAAAAATTAAAATTGATGGGCAAAAACAGTTTTGGAATTATTAAGCTGCATAGCCAAGAAGAAACATTAAAGAAGTTTGAAAAATTATATTTTAATGTAGTCTTATCTAAGGACGAAAAAGTCGCTGATACGCAACCACAACTTTAATATCATATCCGTGGCTTTTTGGGAAATTACCCTATTTAAAAAACAAAGGCGGGGCAGAAACTGCTGATTAGAATTATCTTCCGTCTTCATAATCCTTTCATTTTACTTTGATACATTGACTGTAGTTTAAAAGTTAATAAGAAAGGAGGTGAGAAATATGAACAAGAAAACAATAAGTATGCTCGCTTTAGGGCTTTTATTGGCTGGTGGCGCTATCGGCGTTCATCAAGCAATGGCACAAAGCGATAATTCTGCTCATGCGCAGATCTCTGTTAAGCAAGAGACTCAAGATCCTTTATACAAGGGTAGCATCGCAGTTGATGAAGCCAAATATGAAGATAGGAGCGAGCAGAACGAAAGCAAGGCCTTAGCAGGTTTCGCTAAAATTACAGCTAAACAAGCTAAACAGTTGGCCGAGGCCAAGGTGGGGGGAACCGCTACAGCCGTGAAGTTAGGCAATGAAAACGGTTCTTTGGTGTATGAAGTAAAAGTTGGCAATCAAGAAGTTAAGGTGGATGCCGGTAGTGGTTCTATATTAAAAGTAGAACAAGCTAATAATGAAAAGGAGAAAACCGGCAAAGAAACAGAAAAAGCCGGCGGAGTTGACAAAGATAATGTTAACCACCAGTTCCAAGGTCAAGAACAAGGCTAAAGCCAACCGCTATTCTTGGGAAAAGTCTCTTTTAAAGGGACTTTTCTTTTTTTTATAAGTTTTAGTTTGTATTATTTTTAAGTTAGGATCTTTCATTCATGCCATACTTTGTCAACAGCGGTGATTAGCTGGTGGTCCGGGAAGTAATGAAAGAGTTTATTTTTCCACTGAGGATCAGAAATTTTTATTGTTGGCTCGATACCATGTCCCTCAATAGGTTGGCCATCTTCATTGAGAGTTAAATGATGAACCAGGAAGATAGAGTACTTTTCGTGGGGATCTATTTGATGTTTAAAGGGAAAGACTCTTTCGATAGTTCCCCAACCTCGAGTTCGTTCGCCTACCAGAACACCTACGTTATATTTCTTTAAAACTGAAGCGAAAACTTCGGCTGAGGACTGGGAGTTGTGATTAATGAGAATTACTACTTTTTTGTAACGAACTAATGAGGGAAACCAACCTATCTTTGTTTGGTAAACCTCTTTTTTCCCTTGTTGGAGGAACTCATAAGCATAGCGGTTAGGGCCGATGAAGGGACCAAGAAAGTAGGGTAGACCATCGATAGCTCCTCCAATATTATCTCGGAGGTCGAGAATGAGAGTGTCTAGTTTATCCCCGTGATCGAATCTTTGGCTAACTCGCTTTAAATCCTCTAGAGTGGTGGGAGAAAAACGGGTAATGCTTAGATGAAGAATCTGAGGTGAGGCAAGTTCGCCCTCGACGGTGGTAGCAATCTTGGTTTGTTGGTAGCGTTTTTTAGCTTGAGGGTCGATTAAAGTTTGGTAAGCTTGTTTTATTTGACGGAGTTTTTTCTTAGCTTGAGGAGTCTTTTCTTTTTCTAATTTCTTTTTTTCCTGCTGATATTTCTTTTCAATTAACTCTGGTTTGGTATCAGGTTTAACCTTAAAGAGCTGGTAATAGTTGAGTTTTGTTTTATTCTCTACCTCATTTTTGAGAGCTATCTCGTCCTTTTTAAGGTAAAGCCGAGATCGGCCTGCTGGGGGCAGACTGGTAAGAGTAAGATCAACTAACTGAACAACGAACTGTTTTTCTTTGTTTGATGACAAAGTTTGAAGATATTTTTGAAGGAACTTAAAGTACTCTCCTTTTGAAGTACTTAAACTAGCCAACTGGGGTTGATGAGTTATTTTCTCATGAGCAGTCATAAATATTTGAGTCAGCTGATTGTCGTCTAGTTTCTTCCAGTAGTTTTCTTGAATTGTTTGATAGGCTTCTTGAACGAAGGCAAGGTAAGGGTTATTAACCTCGACCTTCTTTTTAGAAAGAGGGATGATTTTTTTTACTCTGAAAGGAGTAAAGTAATAAACCCCAACTAGACTAAGACTTACCATAATAATGGTAAATAAACTTAGGAGGAATTTCTTTTTTAACATACAGTTGTTATCTTAGCATTTTTTGATGAGTGTGCTATTATTTTTCTATGAGATTTAAACTTGTTAAAGGAAAATTAGAGAATAAGCTGCGTTTTCTTTTAGTACCAATGGAAGAGACTGAATCGGTGGTAGCCATGGTTTTGGTAAAGACAGGATCACGAAATGAAGTAAATGAGCAGTTGGGGATTAGTCATGTTTTAGAGCATATGGTTTTTAAAGGAACTGAAAAATATCCTACCCCTCTAAGTTTAGCGACTACTGTTGATTCTTTGGGAGCTGAGTTTAATGCCTTTACCGGAAAAGAATACACTGGTTTTTATATCCGTTCAGCCTCTGAGTACATTGATAAAACCTTGGATATTTTGGCCGAGATGGTTCTTCGTCCTCAACTTAGACAAAAGGATTTGGAGCGGGAAAAGGGAGTAATTATTGAGGAGATTAGAATGTATGCTGACCAGCCGCGAGAGAGGGTTGGGGAAGAGTTTGAGAACCTTCTTTTTCAGGGTAGTAACCTTGGTAGGTTGATTATTGGGAGTCCAGAAACCGTTCAAGGAGTGGGTAGCTCTGATCTGAGAAATTATATGCGGAAGTGGTATCGGGGAGGTAACTTTTTGGTGATGGTAGCTGGTAAAATAGATCTCTCACAAGTTAAAGTTAAGTTGGAGGAATTTTTTTCTCCAGCCCCAGAAGGTGAGATTATTCCTTATACTGATAAAGGGAAGATTGGTTCTCAGAAGGAACTGCTTATTGAAAAGAAAACAGAGCAGACTCATTTTGTTTTAGGTGTTCCCGGTTTGTCTGCGGGTGATAGAAGGTTACCCACAGAGATGGTCTTGTCAACCGTTCTTGGAGGAAATATGTCCAGCCGCCTCTTTGTTGAGGTACGAGAAAAACGGGGCTTGGCTTATTACGTTTGGGCTGTGACTGAGCATTTTTATGATACTGGTTATCTGGCTGCTAGGGCGGGGGTAAAAAAAGAAAAATATACTGAGGCGTTGGAAGTAGTTAGAAATGAGATGTTAGGTTTAGCTGATAGCTTAAGAGAAGAAGAGGTTGAAAGGGCAAAGAAATATCTTTTAGGGAAGATTGTCTTGAGTGTGGAAGACCCCAAAGGAGTAATTAGATGGTTTGGTGGCCGTTTGGTCCGAGGCTTAGAGGTTGACCAGCCTGATGTTTTAAGAAAGAAGATTAAGGCTGTTCAACCGGAAGAGATAAAAAAATTAGCTAAAGAGTTTTTTCAACCAGATAAAATG
>WFRL01000036.1 GCA_015486555.1 Candidatus Microgenomates bacterium
ATACTTGGAATTTGTGATTTGGTGCTTTCTTGCCGAGTTCTAAGCTCCAAGTTCTGAGTTCCGAGTTCCAAGCTCCGAGCTCTGATAATTAAAAATTAAAAATTTCAAATTAAAAATTAATCCCCTAGCTCCTAGTTCCTCTATGGGCTTTTACTTTTTGGTGGAATTTGTTATCCTTAAAGAGGAGGTAAAATGTCAAGTGTAGTTGAAATTTTTTTGATAGTTCTTTTGGTTCTTTTGACTCTAGTTATTTTAGTGGTCTCTTGGCAGGTGTTCTTTTTCTTTAAAGAACTGCGCCAGACGAGAAAAAGAGTAGAAAAACTTCTGGACAATCTAGAGTTAGTTAGCCAACGACTTCTGATTCCAGTGAGTGATCTGGGAGTTGCTTGGCGATTATTGACTCAATCTGGTCGGCTTATAAAAATGGTCGACAAAGTTTTAGCCAAGAAAAATGGAAAAGAATAAAAACGGATCCTTATCGGATTTTTTAAACGGCCTTTTCATCGGCGGCTTTTTGGGTGCTGCCTATGTTTATTTTTCCCACCATCCCCAAGGAAAGAAAATCTTTAAAGAATACTGGCAAAAGCGAGAGGAAATTTGGCAAGAGATTAAGAAGGAATTATTGGAGGAAGAAAAAAAGATTAAAAGTAAAGAGAATAAACGAGACAAATCGGCATCAAACCCTATTTCTTATTGGGGCAAGGAAATTGAGTCAGGGATGCGTTTCTTTAATAAGAAGAAAACCTAAAATGAAAAGGTTAGTTTTTCCTTCGGCAGAAAACAATTTTCGTCCCTGGTTACTTCATCTGCGGGGTTTATTGACTCTTTCTTTTCTTCTTTTAATTGTTTTTTTCAGTTATAGTTCGGTACTAAATTTTTTTTCTCGGCCTACTGTTTTAGGGTGGCAGGAAAAGAATATCTCACCATCTAAGATAATCGACTTGATTAATGCTGCCCGAGCAGAAAGAGATCTTCCACCATTAGGGGTTAACAATAAACTAGAATATGCTGCCTTCCTTAAAGCCAATGATATGTTTGCTAAAGGATACTGGGCTCACCAGTCGCCAAGCGGCCAGTTACCTTGGTACTTTATTGAAGCAGCTGGTTATGATTATCAGTTAGCTGGGGAGAATTTAGCCAAGAATTTTTCTAGTTCCTCTTCCTTAGTAGCCGCTTGGTTACGCTCCCCAGCCCATCGGGCCAATCTTCTCAATTCCCAGTATAGTCAGGTGGGAGTAAGTGTGGTTGATGGCAAAATGAATGGAATACCGACTGAGTTGACAGTTGCTTTCTTTGCTAAGCCGTTATCTCCTAAAACAGGTCAGTTAATTCAAGATGTCTTAGCTAAAGGAACTTTACCTACTTTTCAAGAGAGGAATTTAAAAATCGATCCAGCAGTAAGCTATCGTTCCTTCAAGGAGTTATTTGGTTTAGGAATCCTTCTTGTTCTTTTCTTAGCAGCTTTAGCTGATTACTATTATACCGAAAGAAAATTACCTCGGCGTTATCATAGTTACTCACATCTTCATCTTATTTTTCTTGCAGTTTTAATAATTTTAGTTATTTTTCTTAGTCATCAAGTTGGGGTAATAAAATAGATTATGAGGAAGATAGTCCATAGTTTTTTAAGCCGGGAAAGAACTATTTTAGGAACTCTTTTTTTTCTAATGACTCTCTTCTGGCTATTACTTATCTTTTATTTTGATGGTCTTGTTGGTCTTCAACTGTTGGCTGCCCTTTTATTAGTGACTACCTATTTCTTTTGGGGGGTAGGTAGTCATTACTTTGATAAAACCCTTCATCTTAAAAACGTGCTAGAATATCTTTTAATAAGTTTTATTGGATTTTTAATAATTGCTTTTCTTTTGATTTGATGGAATTAAACAACTTAACCTTTTTGATTACTGGAGGGGCTGGTTTTATTGGTTCTAACTTTATCCATTATCTTTTAAGGAAGTATTCTCAAATAAAGGTCATTAACCTAGATAAACTGACCTACGCTGGTAATTTAGAAAACCTAAAATCAGTTAAAGATGATCCCCGTTACCGTTTTGTTAAAGGAGACATAAGGGATGCTAAGCTAGTGGATAAGATAATGGAGAAGGTTGATGTAGTGGTCCATTTTGCTGCCGAGACTCATGTTGATCGGTCAATTATGGAGCCGGCTGCTTTTGTAACCACAAATGTAGTTGGTACTCAGGTTTTGTTAGCGGCAGCCCTTCGCCACAAAATTAAACGTTTTCATCATATCTCGACTGATGAGGTTTTTGGCTCCTTGCCGTTGAACCCAAAGCTGAGGTTTAACGAAAAAACCCCTCTTCGTCCCAATAGTCCTTACTCGGCTTCCAAGGCAGGAGCTGACCTTTTAGTTAGAGCTTACTTTAAAACTTATGGCCTGCCGGTAACGGTTACTAATACCTCTAATAACTATGGTCCTTATCAATTTCCGGAGAAGTTAATTCCTTTAGCTATTACTAACCTTCTTGAAGGAAAGAAAGTGCCGGTGTACGGGCGAGGTATCAATGTTCGAGACTGGCTTTGGGTCGAGGATCATTGTCGAGGAATTGAGTTAGTTCTTCAAAAGGGAAAGGTGGGAGAAACTTACTGTTTAGGGGGACCAGAGGATATGATTAACAACCTCGAAGTGGTCAAAAGGATTCTCCGGATTATGGGAAAGGATGAGGAAAGCATTGAGTTAGTTAAAGACCGGCCGGGACATGACTTGCGGTATGCAATTGATTCGACCAAAGCAGAAAAAGAACTAGGTTATCAACCCGAGGTTCATTTAGATGAGGGTTTGGAACGGACGGTTGAGTGGTATAAAGAAAACAGAGACTGGTGGCAGAAGATAAAAAGTGGGAAATATAAAAGTTATTATGAAAGGCAGTATGGGAAAAAGTAACTTTCAACTTCTCGATTTAAAAAATCATCGTCAGGCTAAATTGGTTCATGATGTAATTGTTAAACCCTTGAAGATATTTACGGATCCGCGTGGTTCATTAGCCGAGTTGTTAAAAACTTCTTGGCCTGATGTTTACAATTCTGATACCTTACCTTTTAGCCAGACTTATGTTTCCTGGACCAACTTTAATGTTGCCCGAGATGAAGAACTTTTCCATTATCACCCCAATGGCCAGCAGGATAGATTTATTATCCTCAAAGGAAAAGCAGTTGTTTTAGTCTATGATCAGCGGCAGGACTCGCCGACTAAGGGAGTTTTAAACCTCTTTCTCCTGGATGGTCTGGAAAAACCGGATAACTGTTATATGGTAGTAGTTCCTCCTCGAACTCTTCATGGATTCCTAGCTGTGGATAGAGAAGGAACCCTTTTAATTAACTTTCCAACCCACCTTTACGATCCTAAAAACGAGTGGCGAATAAAATTTACTGAGAAACCCCTAGACAGTGGAGATCTTTTTAGTTGGAATGAAGTTCGGCGGTTGTTGAAATTACCTATTCCTGAGCGGCCAGTAACTAAATGAAGAAAACTAAGGTTTTAGGTACTGGTCTTTCAGGTTTAGTCGGGTCGAGAGTAATCAAGCTGCTCGAGGATGAATTCGAGTTTGTTAATTTAGACTTAAAAAACGGGGTGGATATTATTGACGAAGATAAAGTTTATCAAGTTTTTCAAGATCATCCTGAGGCGGTGGCTGTTCTTCATTTGGCGGCGATGACTGATGTCTCTCGGGCTTATCAAGAGAATGGAGATAAAAACGGCCTAGTTTATCGGGTAAATGTTTTGGGAACCAAGAATATTGTTCAAGCAGCAGCTCATTTCAAGAAATACCTTTTCCATGTATCAACGGATTTTGTTTTTGATGGAACTAAAAGAACTCCCTATACCGAAGCAGATACTCCCCACCCGATTGAGTGGTACGGCCAAACTAAGTTGTGGGCTGAGGAGGTGGTTAAAAAGGAGTATGACAACTATTTTATCGGTAGGTTGGCTTTTCCCATTAATGCTGATGAACCAGCTGGCCGCCAGGATTTTTTGCACAAAGTTTTAAGCTGGCTGCGCCGAGATGAAGAACGATCGCTTTTTCGCGATACTATTGTTACTCCTACTTTTATCGACGATGTGGCTCAAGTGATTAAATTAGCCATTAACCAACAGATAACCGGCCTTTACCATATGACCGGTTCTACTTACATTTCTCCCTATAATTTTGCTCGGAGACTAGCCAAGGTTTTTGGCTTTCGAGACAGTTTAATTAAACCTGGTTCCTTCAAGGCTTACTTACAAATCGATCCCCGGCCCCGCCAGCAGTACTTGGCCATAAACAATCAGGAATTAGAAGAGACTCTTGATTTTAAGATGAGCAACTTGGACACCGCCCTCTCCATGATCCACTGGCAGATGGGAGGGCTTTAATAAATTTTAAATTTTTAATTTGAAATTTTTAAACCTTAAGGAAGGAAATTTGAAATTTTTTATGCTTCATTTAGGATTAATTTAATATGGACCGGAATAGAAAATATAATTTAGAGGAAAGGACTTTAGCTTTTAGCAAACATCTGATTGAAGTATGTAGAGAAGTAAAATTAAGTTTTATAAACAAAAGTATTATTGACCAACTATTAAGAGCTGGAACAAGTGTGGGAGCTAATTACCACGAAGCTAATGGTGCAGTTAGTAAGAGGGATTTTAGAAGTAAAATAGGTATTTGTAAGAAAGAGGCTAAGGAGGCTGAATATTGGTTAAAGTTATTACTTGCTGAACAAAAGGGTAATGATTCCGTAACCTCAATTATTGAAGACCTCATACAAGAGAGTCATGAGTTAGTTCTAATTTTTTCTAAAATTTTACAAACATCTCGATTTGCTTCATCAAAGG
>WFRL01000037.1 GCA_015486555.1 Candidatus Microgenomates bacterium
ACCGAAAATCCAGATAGAATAGAGAGTCCAACTTAACTGTGGTAGGGGCTATGATTGTTGGTTCGATTAATTCGCCAAGTTGTTCTAGTAATGACTCTCTTGATTGGTTTAGGTCTTCTACTGCTCTTTTTATTAGTCGCTCTTGCCATACTGGTATGGCTCTCTTAGCTAGGTGGGGATTTTCGAGAGTATTTTGGATTTCAGCGACTCTCTCAGATTGAAAATGAATCTTTTCAGCTAAAGACCTAAGAGCAGCATCTGTCTCTCCATCCAGCTGATAGGATGGGGATTGGATTGTAACCCTATTTCTTGGTAATGTACCAATGGTGTGAGGAGATATCTTTGTCTGATTAGTGATATCAAACTCCATAGCAAGAGATGGCAGGGAAAGTAAGGGGTGATTAGGTTTTTGCGATACCGTATCTAGTATGTGTTTAGCCATTGCCCCATACATTAAGTCGCCTAGTTGATTAAGAGTAGTTGTTGTTCTTATTCTTTCAATTCGCCCGTCAGATTTTCTTATTACCTCAAAGTCTTGTCCCTCTAACTCGGGAAGAAAAGAAAAAAGAGATAGAGAGGTGTCTTTTTCTACTCTTGTTGGTGATGATGGCGGTTTTAATCTTTGTTGATGATCGGCTTCGATGATCATATCTAGTGTATTATAGCATAACTATAGGAATGTCAACCTTGGTTGGTACTCTTATTGGAACCTGAGGCTGGGAGTTTCCAACTACCCCCGCTCTAAGGGGCAGTCAAAACTCGGACCATTATTGCTTTATGAAAAGCATCCTCACGCCTGAGAGTAATCATCTTTTGTAGCCGATCTTATTTTTATGCTGTTACCAATGCCAGAAAGAAACGTGGGGGTCCTGGCGCAAGAAGAAAAATTCGCCAATTAGTGGCTGAGGGGAAAATCAAGCCGGAGTCATTGAAGGCGGGAAATGAATTTGCCCAACCCAAGGTAATTTGGCGAGATAACTCAGCGCTCAACAATTCTAATTCTCCGTTTACCCATAATCACCAACCTGCCCCGCAAACTGCGCCTCTTCAAAAAGGCAAAAAGGCCAGGGGCAAGTTGATCAAGATAATAATTACTCCAAAGCTAGAAGTAGTGTCAAAACGGAAGATGTCGCCAAAGCACGGTCAGAAGTCAGAAGAATTCGTCTCCGGCAGATGGCCTCTTGAAAAACAACTTCATCGGGAGCACTAATGAAGTCTGTAAAGTTCATAAAGTAAAACCTTTTTTTCAGCTCTTCCTGAGAAGTTTCCTTCCCTTGTCATCCTGAGGAGTAAAACGACGAAGGATCTAGCTGAAGGCGCAGGAGATTGGCTCCTTACTTTTCCTAGTTTTCCACCAACTTAGGATTAACTGAGCCTTTTCTCATTTCCAACTGAGTTCCAAGATTCAAGTTCTAAGCTCTAATTCCTGCGCTCGCTCTGCTCGCTAGATCCTTCACTTCGCCTGACGGCTCGTTCAGGATGACTTGGAAGGGGAAAGATACAACCTCCTCTCGGGTCATTCTGACCCTCCATGGCGGAGGGGAAGAATCTAGCGTTAGCGCAAAGGTATTGGCATCTAAACCTTAAGCAGACATCCCTGCGCCTTCAGCTAGATTCTTCGCGGGGTTCAGAATGACCGTTTTAGTTGTTTGAAAATTGATCATTGAAAATTGGTCATTTTCTAACCTAGTTCCTAGTTCTTAGTTCCTAGTTCCAGTAACTTTAGTGCTAGAATAGAAATATGCGGGGAAAATTTTTGGTTATTTATGGACCAAATAACATTGGTAAATCAACCCAAGTTCGCCTCTTAGCTAAGCATCTCATCGATGAAGGAAAGCAAGTTTTAATTGTTAAGTATCCAATTTATGATTTGTCTCCAACTGGTCCTTTGATTAATGATGTTCTTCGTCATGGTAAGAAAATGACTGATCTGGAATTGCAAACAGTTTACGCCCAGAATCGACGTGATTTTCAACCTGTTTTAGAAAAAATCCTAGTTGCTGGAATCTTTGTTGTCGCCGAAGATTACACCGGCACGGGGATAGCTTGGGGAACAACTATGGGGTTAAGTATTACAAAGTTAGAAGAGATAAATAAGAAACTACTTCAACCAGATATAGCTATTCTCTTAGATGGTCCACGATTCATTCAAGCTATAGAAAAAGGTCACAAATATGAAGATGGCGGAACGGAGATATGGGAAAAAAATAGAAAGATTCATCTCCAACTAGGCGAACGTTACGGTTGGTTAAAGGTAAAAGTTGACGGCCCAGCTGAGAAAGTACATCAACAAATTTGGCAATTAGTCTCAAACCGACTTTGATTTCTCTATCTCGTATCTAATTGCTCCCACTGGGCAGGACTCAGCGGCGGATTTTATTTCCTCTAGGCCTTCTTCGTCAATCTCAACTTCCTTGACAAAAACTAAATTTTTCTCTTCTTTACCTCCAATGAGAGTTACCTTTCCCTCTTCATCATCTCCAAAGTGAGCTGGGGCCAGCATAGTACAACTTTTACAATTAATACAGGCTTGACGGTCATGATAAATTTTCACCTTCATTTTTCCTCCATTTAATTTTACTATACTCTATTTTACTCGCTGCGGGTAGAAAGAGAGATGAGAACTTCTCGATCATCTTTAGGGTCAGCTTTAACCCAATGGGTGTAACCGCACTTTTGGCAGCGATACTTTATTCGATACTCTCCTCCTTTAATTTCCAAACCTACCGGTTCCATTAGTCCACCGCAGTCCGCTTGGCGATCGCCAGGGTGGATATCAACATGTTTTGAGTAAAGACAATGAGGACAATGATCAGTATAACCATTACCCTCCACATAAGCACCACAGTGTTGACAGACAAAATTTTCCCTTCTCCGCTCAAACCGACGAGACATATTTTTAGTTCACCTTTTACACCAACACCTTCAAATCTCTGTTAAATCGCCCGCATCACCACCAGCAAAAACTGGATGAAATCCTTCCCGCTGTAATTGGGAGTAGATCGGTCGGCTGGGATCTTCCCAGACATAAAGGTTCTTATCAAGGTACCAGTAAAGACGGCTAGTAATCACTCGCAGTTGAAGATGAAAATCTCTGGCCAGATTCATTAGCCACTCAATACCAGGTTGAGTGGCAAAAGGAGCAATAATCTCAAGTTGATTAGGAAGGTTACCTTCCTGATTGAGAACTGTCAACAAGCTAGCTATGGTCAACCCAGAAGCCAAGAAAACCTCATCTAGTTCCAAGGGCCGACCTCTCAAATTAGTTTTTAAAACCTGACCCTTGTCGATTATTCCTACTTTAAAACTACCATCCTTGAAGGGCAATCGTTTCATATTAATAAGTAGAGACTGTTGGTTAGGATGAAGAAACTCCGCCGCTACCTGACCGGCCCTAATAATTCCTAAAGGCGTTGTTGAATCTAAAATGTTATTGCCTTTAATCTGATCATAGATATGCCCCAAGGTTCGCTTGTACTCCAATTTAATTCCTTTATTAGTATAAGCTTGAGGCCGGTTGGCTAACCATGTTAATTTATCCATCAATTGACTTACTCTTTTAAATTGCCATTCAAGTACCTCCACCCCTTGAGGCAGATCTTTTGAGGTTTTCCACCTATGAGGTGATGGAGTTTGATAACCTCGGAAACGATTTAATTCGAGACCCCAGTCAACTAGAAAATCAAACTTAGTTGGCCCATGGTAATGACCATCTAGTTGGTTGCTTACCTCAATTGGTCCCTTAATTATCCCTTTAGCTCTCATCTGCTGGAAGATAACTAAATATTAGGTTAAGACAAATTCCCAGTACAGCTGCGGTGGCAATGGCTGGTAAGCCGTCGGGAAAGATACTCTGAAGAATGGGAATAGGTAGATTGCCACCGAAACCGATGTGGCCGCCAATGCCCACAACTAAAATTACTGCTCCAATAGCTAGTTCCGCTGGTTTGTAAAGATTAACTTTTTCAGACATTAAAAGAGCTATCCCTTGCATTCCAATAACTCCAAAGAGATAAACTGCTAAACCGCCGGTAACCGCCAGAGGAACACTAGCTACCAAGGCACTTAACTTGCCAATGAAACCAAGAATCATAGCGATGACTCCCGCTGAGATTAAAGCCCAACCAGAGTAATTACGAGTGATAACCATTAATGAGTTATTCTCACCATAGTTAGTTCCAGCTACTCCGCCAAAGAAGCCATTAATCATATCTCCAATACCATCCAGAACTAAGTTAAGGCCAATAAGTTTACTTAGTTCATAAGGTTTCTTCTTCATATCCTTAGCCAGTTTATCAACATAAAGACTGATTTGATACAAATGAGCCGTCGATTCAGGAATAGTAGCAATAGCAATAACAGCAATAGCGGCAATAGCTTCGCCTGCTCGAGGGTTAGTAAAAGCTGGCAGAGTAAACTTTGGCCAGGCAAACCAAGGGGCTTGAGTCACCTGAGCAAATTTAACCAGACCAGCCCACCAACTGACTAAGTAACCACTGACCGCTCCGATAAGGATAGGAATAAGACCAAAAAAACCCTTGTTCCGCAGATAAACCGAGCTGAGAATAGTTACTAAAAGAGTAAAAAGAGCTATCCACCAATTAGCCTTAGCCATGTCCAAAGCTGCTTTGGAAAGAGCAATTCCGATTACTAAAGCAACCGAACCAGTAACAATTGGAGGTAGTACTTTATCAAGTGCATCCTTGCCAAATTTTTTAATAATCAAACCAGTAACTACATTAACTAGACCTGTAGCCACAATTCCTACTTGAGCTAAAGAAACTAAGTCTTTACCCGCGTAAGTAGCAAACTTAGCCTGGGTGATAGCAGCAATAGCCGCTATATATGAAAAGCTTGAACCATAATAGAGGGGAATGAACTTGCCACTAAAACGATGGGAAAGAATAAGAGCAGTGATGGTTGCCAGACCTGAAATTACCAAGACTGCTCCGACATCAAAACCAACCAGGAGGGCTACTAGAACTGTTGCCGGAAACATTGTTAAAACGTGCTGAAAGCCTAAAATTATTAATTGACCCAACGGTGGCCGGTCGTTAGGTAGATAACCTTTAATGAGGCGGCTCGATGTCATACTACCTCCTTTAACTTATTAACTTAATTAAAACTTGCTTAGACTTAGAGTTTTTCCTATCTCGCAGAATCAAAAGCTGATTATTAGATAAGGAAAAGTTAGTCAGGCCAAAAAAATACCCCCTAACGGGGGTTTTATCTAATAACCTTTCTGGTTTATCAAACCGCAAAAACATTCTAATTATCCAAACTAACACACTCTTACCAAGTTGTCAACACCAAGTACCTAAATCAAAAATCAGATTGAAAAGAGACATTCACCTAACTTAAAACTAAACTAAAAGCTGAGAAACTTAGAGCTTGGAGCTAGAAAGAAAGCACTAAATCACAAATCCCAAGGAGAAAATAAGATAAATCATAAACCTGCCGGCAGGCAGGTTAAAAATTAATTACCTAGTCATCCTGAGGAGCTGGGCAACGAAGGATCTAGCGAGCAAAGGCGAGCGCAAAGGTATTGGCATCCAAGTTTTTCTAAGCTCTTACTACGAGTTATTAATTGTTTCTAACCTAGCTCCTAGTTCCTAGATCCAATATATTTAGCATCTTGATTGCAAAATTTAAACAAGGTGGTATTATTAAAAACAGAATTATGGACCTTAAGTTTGAAAAAGACAAAAAACGGGTCGTTTTCTCTCTAGGTGGTTCGTTAGTTGTTCCTGATGGAGTTAATGTTCCTTATCTTCGCCAGTTCCGTGATTTTATCTTTGAGTTTGTCAATCAAGGATGGAGGTTTGTTCTAGTTGTCGGCGGCGGGTCTCAAGCTCGTAAGTACATTCAAGCAGCCAAGGAAATCATCGGCGACTCCATTACCCACGACGATATGGACTGGTTAGGGATCCATGCCACTCGCTTTAACGCTCACCTTATTAGAACTATCTTTCGATCAATAGCCCAACCAGTAATCATTACCAACCCAGAGAAAGACTACCTAGACACAACTAAATCAGTTATTGTCTCCGGAGGTTGGAAACCTGGTTGGTCAACTGACTACGTAGCTGTAAAAATAGCCAACCGCCTCAAAGCAGAAACAATGATAAATTTATCTGACATTAAGTATGTTTATTCAGCTGACCCAAAAAAAGACCCTCAAGCTAAACCTGTAAAGGATATGCTATGGATGGATTTCGTCAAGCTTGTTGGTGATAGATGGATTCCCGGAATGAATGTCCCTTTTGATCCAATTGCTTCCAAACAAGCTATGGAGACTAATCTTGATGTTTACGTTACTGAAGGAAGCAATCTCAAGAATATCAAAAGAATACTTAAGGGAGAAGATTATATCGGGACTCTCCTTCATAATTAAAATACCCTTTTCGACGAAACCAGAACTCGGGTCTTGAACTTAGATCTTGGAACTTAAAACTTAGTTTGTAAAGTTAGAAAGTTCATAAAGTTTACAAAGTAATCCTCCTCTTGGAGTCATTCTGAGCTCTAGCGAAGAATCTAGCGAGCGAAGGCGAGCGCAAGAATCGGAACCCAAACCTGAGTTGACTCTTATGCGCCTTCGGCTAGATCCTTCACTTCGCCTGTCGGCTCGTTCAGGATGACAGAGAAAAAGGAAACGGCTCGTTCAGGATGACGTGAGAAAGAAGGTTTTGGATCTTGTTATTAGGATTTATTCTTGTTTGTCTCCTTGGAATTTGTGATTTAATGCTTCTTTTCTGAGTTTTTCTCCATAAGGGATTATCTCAACTTCACATAAAGAACTCCCCTCGGTCCTTCCACCAACCGCTGCCACTTCCTTTGAGAATTTGTATTAAGGGCCAGATCCAAGAAAGTGCCTTTACCAATTAAAAGGCAATCAGCTCCATAAGTATCTAAACGACTAAGATAACCATCCTTTGCTTGGATAACTTCAAGATAAAAGGTGTAAGGACTCTTCTGGCTAATCGTTTTCCAAGCTGGCATGCGACCATCTACAAAGACCTTTAGGAAAGGCAGTTGCCACTCAAGATAACCTCCCCATTCATAAGCATTAAAAAGATAATGACAAGTATGAGGATGTTGTTTTAACCATTCAGTTGCTAGTCGAGGATATCTAGAACCAATTAATGGTGAGCTCCAGTTAGCTGACAAGGAAGACAACATTCTCACTTTAGAAGGAAGAAAATTAACTATCAAGACAATCAAGCCTAAGAAAAAGAGAAAATTAAATTTTAATTTTATTTGTTTTAGTCTTGGTTCATTCAAAGATATTTTAGGAACTACTTGATTAAGAAGAAAAAGGTAACCTATTCCTACTAAGGGCAGGTGGCGTCTAGCTTTTAAACCAAGATAGGAAAAAACCAGAAAAAGAAAAAGGTAACCACCAACCGGCCAGGTTAGAAAACCCTTTTCCTCCTGAAAAAGAAAGGTGAAAATTAAAAAGACTGAAACCAAAGCTACTACAATAAAGAAGACACCAAACGGTCCTGGAGGCACCCACTCAGCAATAAGACGATTAAGAGGATAATAGGTGTGTCGGTAAATCTCAAAATAAATCTTGAAACTAAAAGGATTAAGAAGTGAACCAGCCACAGCTGCTAATAAAACTAGGATTCCTTTAAATAACTCCTTCCTCCCCTTGTCTAAACCATCAAAAACAACTTTTGTTAAAAGATAAAATAAACCCAAAATGAAACCACCGTGCAGATTAGCCCAGAGGGAAAAGAGGAAAAAGACTAGCCAAACATCCTTCTTTTTAAAAGGAATACTGAAGGGGAAAAAAGAGGACAAACCAGCCAACCCTAAGAGAGTAAATAACTGACTGCGGATACCTAACAACGAAACGCCCCACCCCGAGGCATAAAAAATTAGGAGACTAAAAAGAGAAAGACTAAGAGAAAACCGCTTAATAAGAAGGTAATAGGTTAAACCTACTACTATTCCTGAAAGGAGAGCTAAACCAGGAAAACCCATCCAGCGATAAACAATGAAAACTAAAAGTTGATAAAGAGTATAAGAATGGTTCCAATG
This sequence comes from Candidatus Microgenomates bacterium, assembly GCA_015486555.1. Lineage (GTDB taxonomy): Bacteria > Patescibacteriota > Microgenomatia > JAADGY01 > JAADGY01 > S014-63. Next base: position 8,047 of record WFRL01000037.1, read on the forward strand.
ATAGTTCGGTAAAAAGAAAGTCAGATGATTCTGGTACCAAGGTCGGTGAGAAAAAAATAAATGAGCCCCATAGCGCAACTGCCAACCTAGATCAGTATCCAAAGGAGGCAGAATAAATAATTCTCCTACTAAAAGGACCAAACCCCACTTTAAAAAGGAAGTAGAAACACTACCAATATTTAACCTTTTAAGACAACTCATCTTCACCTAATGATGAAAACGATAACTTCAGCATTATCTGGGTGCCAGTCTTTAGGTTTGGCTGTTTGAAGGAGTCGAAAAATGGCGCTTATCGTTCCTCCGTGAGTAACCAAAAGGAGTATCTTTCCCCTTACCTCAAACATGGGGAGGAAATCGGTAAAAAATTTCCTCACTCGCTGAGTAAACTGATCTCTAGACTCCATCTGAAAGTCTTGGCTCCAGCTTTCAAATTGATGGAAATCCTTTTCTAGTAAAGGGCGGGGTAAAAGAGAGTTCTGAGAATGGAAATGTTGACCGGCTAACTTTCCTAGATCCCGCTCCCGAAGAAGCGTGGTTGAAATTATTTTTAAGTGATGATAGAAGTTAATAATTTGGGTTGTTTGATAAGCTCTCTTCAAATCGGAGCTAAAAATAAAGTCAATCTTTACCCTAGCTAACTCTTTAGCTACCTCTTCAGCTTGGCCAACACCCTTGGCGTTAAGGTAAGTATCCCACCATCCTTGGACTACATCTTCATTATTAAGATCAGTCTGGCCGTGGCGAACAACAAGGATCCGTTTAGGTTTTTCCACTAGTCCAAAAGGCCAAGAAACTCTAAAAGTCAACATAGTTAATTTTACACTTTGGGATAATTACTTCCTGAAGTGGACCTGGCGGGAATCGAACCCGCGCTCTCTCCGATGCGAACGGAGTGCTTTACCAATTAAGCTACAGGCCCAGTAGCTTATTTTACTATTTAATATCCTCCCCCAGAATCGGAACTTAGAACTTAGAGCTCGGTAGGAAAACACTAAATTCGAAATCCTTCCGCCACGGCGGATCCGCCTTGGGCGGAAAGCTCCAAACAAATTCTAAACAACTAAAATTGGTCCCCCGATAAATCGGGGCGAACCGAAACAGGTTCTTTTCTCTCTTCACGTCGTTATGAGCGAAGCGAAGCCCTCCTTCGGTAGGGGTAAAAATCTAGCCGAAGGCGCAGGAGAGTGCCCCCAAGCCTAAGTACCAATCCCTGCGCTCGCACTGCTCGCTAGATTCTTCGTCGCCTCAGCTCCTCAGGATGACTCATTTGTAAGGGAACCACCTACTCCCTGTGTCATCCTGAACAAGCCGCCAGGCGAAGTGAAGGATCTAGCCGAAGGCGCAGGAGAGTGCCCCCAAGCCTAAGTACCAATCCCTGCGCTCGCACTGCTCGCTAGATTCTTCGTCGCTCTGGCTCCTCAGAATGACGCGGGGAGTAGACGGTTTCCTTACAAAAGAGTCATCCCGACAAGTCGGAATAACTCCTCAAGAGGTTCTACTTTATAACTTTATGAACTTTCTAACTTTACAAATAATAACCTAGTTCCAAGTTTCAAGGGTATGTTTATAATAGGTTATGTTAACCGCCTCAAGAAAGTTTCTACTAGTAGCTATTTTCTTCTTTCTCCTAGCCAGCCTCCTAGCTTACACCGTCCTTAATCATCCCCAACCATTTCCCTTCGAGTTGAACTTTTATCACATTCTCCTTTTAACTTCTTTTCTTGGCCCCTTATGGGCAATCATCTCGGCAGCTTATCCCCTAGCTGTTCTTCTCATAATTCTGGCTTTAATTAAGTTTTGGCGACAGAGCCAGCGAGACGAAATACTTCTGGCCATTCTCTTAAGCAGTGGAATTATCTTAACCAGGATTCTAAAGAAACTAATCCACCGCCCTTGTCCACCTTTGAACATTCTTAGAGCCAGACCGACGTTTTCCTCTTTTATCAACTCCCTCTTAGATAAACCTTTCTTCCCTCCTAAAACACCAAGAGACTATTGCTGGCCTTCAGGGCACACTTTAACTTATACGATCATTTTTGGGGGAATTATTCTTCTCATCCAGTACAAACTTCTTCCTCGCCATTTTTGGTCAAAGGTGATTTACTGGCTGAGTCTTTTTCTCTTAATAACCATCGGCTTAAGCCGGGTTTACTTAGGACAGCACTGGTTTGTGGATGTTGTTGGGGGTTATTTAGTTGGTTTAGGTTGGCTGGCTTTAATAATGAGTTGGTTTTTCTCAAAAAGGAAGAAAAAATGAAGGTTAAAAGAGTAACTCCCCCAGAAGTAATAATTAAAACCAAGTGGTTCAAGATCTCTCACCTAAAAGCCATTTATGAGGACAACAGTCAGATAGATTGGGAATTCTTAGATGAAGAAAATGATGCTGTCTCAGGAGCGTTAATTGACAACAATAATTTTCTCTATCTTGTCAAAGAATGGCGGGGGGCTTGGCAAGAGGAAGTAATTAGTGTAGTTACCGGAGGAATAACCAAAGGGCTGGATCAAAGAGCAGCAGCAAGGGAATTTATTCGTGAGGCGCGGGAAGAAACTGGCTTTCATCCTCAAAATGTCACTTTTCTGGCCAAACTTCGCTTTAGTTTGAGTTCAAGAGGCTACCGTTACATTTTTCTGGGGGAGAATTTAAAAAAAGATCCCCTACCTCCGGATGATGGTGAAAAAATTGAGGTGATCAAGCTGCCTTTTGATGAGGGAATGAAGTTAATTTTCAACTCGCCTCCACAATTAACTGTTTATTCAGCATTGGCTCTAATCTTAGCTAAAAGGAAACTAGGTTTATGATTAAAAAAAGTCAACTTGCTTGGGAGTATCTAGAAAACTACCGTCGTCAGGCTTTACCTTTGTTGGAGTTATTTTTCCATAAGCAAAAAGAAGAAGCTAAGAAAGTAGGCGAGCTGCCAGCCGAGAGCCTCGATTACTTTCATAATCTTTGCCGCCGAGGCAAGTTCATTCGGGGGGCTTTTATTACTCTTGGCTACCACCTAGGGGGAGGAACTAAAAAGGGGGAAATTCTCCTTCCTAGCTTGGCTATTGAGCTTTTCCACACAGCTATCTTAATTCATGATGATATCATGGATGAAGATAATTTACGACGAGGAATTAAAACTGCCCATACTTACTTTACTGACTATGCTCGAAGGACTAAAATACCCCAACCAGAACATTTTGGCTTAAGCCAAGCAATTACCCTGGCTGATACAGGTTTTTACCTCTCTTGGCAATTACTTTTAGAATCATCATTTTCTTCTTCTTTAAAACTCAAAGCAGGACAGGAACTAGCCAAATATATTAGTCGTTTAACCTATGGTCAGATGCTAGATATAACCAATGAAACTTCCCTAACCACTCCTCTTTCTGGACCTGCCGCAGCTGAGGAAACCCTGAAAAGAATACTAAAGATCTTCCGCTACAAAACAGCCGAGTATACCGGTAGCCTCCCCTTAATTATCGGTTATATTTTAGCTGGTGGTGAAGAAAAAATAGAAGCTCTTTACAATTATGGTCTAGCTTTTGGTTGGATCTTTCAAATTGTTGATGATCTTCTAGGCATCTTCGGCCAGCAAGAAAAATTAGGCAAGTCTTTAGGTTCAGACCTAGTTCAAGCCAAGAAAACAATCTTGGTTTACTATCTATTAGAAAATGACCGTCAGGATCTCCTTAACCAGTTAAGGAAGTTACTAGGTAAGAAAAAGATTACCCCAACTGATCTAGAAAAGGCCAAACAACTCTTTAGGGACTCAGCTGCTTATACCAAGGCTCGGCAACTCAGTCAGACCTACCTCCAAGAAGGTTTAGAAATGATTCCTCAGCTCAGTTCCCACTCAGCTGACCAAGATTTATTAGAGTCTTTCCTCTACTTGGTCTTAGAAAGAGAAAAATAATTTCCCACGTCATCCCGACTTGTCGGGATGACGTGAAGAGAGGAAAGAACCAGTTTCAGCTAGCCCCGTTTTATTGGGGGACTGTTCTTAGTTGTTTTGAATTTGAATCATTAGGATTTAGAATTTAGGATCCCGTAAAGAATGAAATTTCTTTCGGGGTTTGAAAATTGATCATTGGGATTTGTTTGGATTACTTGGAATTTGTGATTTGTTATTTTCCAACCTAGCTCCTAGATCCTAGTTCCTAGTTCTTCCCATCTTGACCTTTTGAAGAAAAAAATGTTATCTTATAAAGAGATGAATAAAAAAAACAAACTTAGTAAGTGGATAGTCATCGCTGGTGGTGGGGTCATTATTATTGGCTTCTTCCTTTTTCACATCTTTACCTCTCCAGCTAAGGTTACCCCAAAATGGAAAATAACTCCCCATAAAGAGAAGAAGGATACCTTTTCTAATCAAGGACGGCGCCCTTTGTCTTCGATTCAAAGAAAGGGTTTGGTGAAAGTAATTATCTCTTCTGGTTTCTCAATTCCTAAGGAAATAAATTTATCAACCAATCAAGAGTTAAAGTTTATCAATCAAACAAAAACCAAACTTATTCTCAAGGATAAGGAAAACTATCTTAGTAAGATGACTCTTAAACCAGGGGAGAGCAAAATTATTAGTTTCCATGAACCCCTTCAGCTTACTTACACTATTAGTAGCCCCTCCTCAAACAAGGTCCATTCAGGTATAATTAAGGTCAACTAAGGTAAGGTAAAATTAATGCCAATTGAAAGGTTAAACGCCCCAAAAAAAGAACCACTAAAAATAGAATGGCAATGTTTCAGCCGTCCCTTTCACCAACCTCAAAAACAGGTTTTAACTACTTTACTTCTCATTCTCCTTTTAGTAAGCATTATTCTCTTTTTTCTCCGCCAATTTTCTCTCATTGCCGTCCTCGCTTCAGTTTACTTTGTTTATTGGGCTCTAAAAACAGTCCAGCCGCAAAAGATTAAGTACCTTATTGATGGAGATGGTGTTTGGGTGGAAGATAAACTCCACAAGTGGGATTCCCTAAAGGAGTTTTGGTTTGAAACTCAAAATGACTATTATCTCTTTTTCATCCGCTCCCTTCAAGGACTGAGTCATCTAATTATTCTCACCGCCCCAGCTGATAAAGAAATTACCGAGAAGATCAAAGAGCACCTTCGCTCTAAGCTAAATTATAACCCGCCACCAATCTCCTTCGTCGACAAGATAGTTAAATTTTTCAATAAACACCTTGAGTTTAACTCTTCCCCTGAGACAGGCTAAATTTTCCCTTTTTTAACTTAATATTGTAGGTATCTTTTGATGAGGGGTAAAGATAGCTTTAGGGGAAGAAAAAGAAAGTGGTTGGTCACTACCACCCTTTTCCAAAAGCCAATTAACCGCTCGAGCTGTAGCTAAATTAAGCGGTTTCTGAAAGTTGTTTTTTTGGTAACGAAGCCCCCAGAGAAGCAAATCGGCTCCAAGAGGATTAATCTCTATTTTCTCCTCCCGCAACCAGCTAACTATATTTTCCACCTCAGATCCGGGGGCGAGAGGAAAGTTATACTTACCTAAAGGGGTAGTATTAGGATAGTAAAAATGGATTAAAGGCACTTCTTGAAATAAAAGCTGGTTCTGACTATAAGTCTCGGCTAACTCAGTTAAATTCTTAATACCAACCAAGATAATTAATTGAACATCTAAGCCTCGGTAACTAGTTTTAATTTCTTCAGCTCGAATGGGTTTAAGACCTTTTTTAGTTTGAATAGCAATCTCCATCTCTCCTTGGGGACCAGCTAAAGTAGTTATTTTCTCTATTTCCTCTTGGTTATAAGGCAAAGAAATAATTAGATCTCGATTTCCTTGATTTCTATTTAACTTCTTCTTATGAGGATAAGTTAGCTCTGTTTCTTTAGGAGCGCTAAGGATAACCTCTTTCCCTTCTCTGGCCAAAGCTAAGGAAAGAGCAGCTCCAATAATTTCTATTATAGGAACACTCCGCAAAGGAGAAAGACAAACAGCAATCGAGTCAGATTTTGAGATAAGATGAGAAAGTTCGTCTTTATTTGGTTCATCCGATATCATTCTCTATAGGAGCATATCACATCACCTGGTCTAAAGTCAAGAGGCGGCTGTAAGAAAACACCACACTCATCCCCTTTTCCAACCTTTTGACGAAGTTCTTTACCTTGTCTCAGACTGATAATCTTTGATTTACCAACAATCTTTTCCTGGCGAAGTAACTCCACCTTATCCTTAATCTCTATCTTTCCTTCAATAACTTGACAACCAGCAATTTTTTTCTTCTCTATCTGAAATACTTTAATCACCTTAGCCCGGCCTAAAATCTGTTGATCAATAGTTGGCTCTAGAAGTTTAAGAACTCGCTTTTCAAACTCCTCTAATAACTTATATATAACCTCATAATTCGTTAACTTAACTCCCTCTGCTTGGGCTAAATTTACAATCCGTTGTTTAGCAGGTAGTTGGAAGGTGATTATCTCCACCCCAAAAGTAGAAGCCAGTTCTATTTCTGACTCTGTTACCTCACCAACCCCCTGATAAACCACCTTCACTTCCCCAGGCAAAGAAGAAACTATGGCTTCCAAAGCCCCTTTAGTTTGGGCTTTGAGAAAGATGGGGATAATTTTTTTCTTATCCTTCAGTTTAGCCAGTTCATCTCTAATTTGAGCGTCCAAACCAGCTACTAAATTATCCCTTTGGCGTTGTTTCTTTACTTTGGTTTTCCCTAGAGAAGTAAAGATCTCTCCTACTTGGGGGAGTTCTTCAAAACCCCATACCTGGACTGCTTCTCCCGGCCTGGCTTCTTTAACTGCTTTACCTTGGTCATTATACATAGCTCTAACCTTGGCTATCCTTCCTCCACAAGAAACAAACTCGCCTTGTTTAAGGATTCCTTGACTAATTATCAAACTCACCAACTTGCCCCGTCGTTTGTCAAACTGGGTCTCCAATACAAAACCTTCGGCTGACTTATCCACCTCTACCTCTACTGGCTGCATCTCATAAGTGAGAAGAATCATCTCTAACAACTCATCGATTCCCTGGCCGGTTTTATTAGACAGAGGAATCATAACTATCTGGCCACCATAGGCTTCAACAACAATGTTTTCTCGAGCTAGATCTGCTTTTACTTTTTCCACATCAGCTGCGGGAAGGTCAATCTTAGTCACCGCAACAACAAAAGGTATACCAGCTTGGGTTATTATCTTTATTGCTTCCTTGGTCTGAGGCATTACCGAGTCATCAGCCGCCACCACCAACACAGCTATATCTGCTACTGCTGCCCCCCGAGAGCGCATTTGACTAAAGGCTGCATGGCCAGGAGTGTCAATAAAAGTTATTTTCTTCCCTTTTAACTCCACCTGCCAGGCACCAATTGACTGGGTAATCCCTCCTTTTTCTTTATCCACCAAATGAGTCTGGCGAATCCTGTCTAAAAGTGAAGTCTTTCCATGATCTACATGACCAAGAACAACCACCACCGGTGCTTTTTTAACTTTTGCCATTTTTCCCCCAGCTGTAAAGGAAGTTACTTTTCCTTCTTTTTTCCTTTTTGCTTCTTCTCTTTATTTTCACTTTTCTCTTTCTCTCTTTTCTGCTTATCTTCAGACATTACTTCGATATCCCAATTAGCAAGACGGGTAGCTAGACGAACATTTTGGCCGTCTTTACCTATAGCTAAAGCAAGCTGTTCAGAATCACCGTAAACATAGGCTATCTTATTTTCTTCATCTAGTTTCACCTCAATTTTCTCAGCTGGGGATAAAGCTGCTCGAATAAACTTTATTCTATCAGGAACGTACTGAATAATATCTATCTTTTCACCACCCAACTCATTAATAACTGTCTGTACCCGGACACCTTTTTGGCCAACACAGGTTCCAACTGGGTCTATCCCTGATCGGACAGCAGCAACAGCTATCTTTGTCCGTTGACCTGGCTCTCGGGCAATTGCTTTAACTACCACACTACCCGCCATCAGTTCAGGTACTTCTTGAGTGAAGAGTTGAATTACAAAGTCAGGATCGGCCCGAGAGACAACTACTGTCTGACTACCCCAACGGGTTTCCCCTGTACCTTTAATGTAAAAACGGAAACGCTGATTAAGTTCATAACTTTCCCCTCGAATTTGCTCCTTCTTAGGAAAAAGAGCCTCTACTTTATTAATCAAAACATAGTAATTACTGCCCTCCCGTCTAAAAATAGAACCGCTGACTACTTTTCCCTTTTTCTGAAGCAATTTTTCAACAGCCGTTTCCTGCTCTGCTTCTTTTACCTTTTGGAGGATAACCTGCTTAGCTGCTTGGGCAGCAATCCGACCGAAACCAGTAGGAGTAATATCTTTTTTATTTTTTAGAATCCGCAGTTCGCCACTTTCCGGAACGATATCTACCTCGTAACTTGCTCCTTCTTCCCATTCATAATCTTTTTTATAGGCAGCTAGAATAGCTTCCTCCACACTTTCCAAAACCACCTCTGGTTCTATCTCCCGCTCGGCACAAATCTGGTTAAGAGCCGCTGAAAACTCGTTTCTACCAGTGAGTATTTTCTTCAGATTAGTTCTCATTTTTCTCCTTTTTTAACACCTCCTAGTATATCACAGAAAAAGAGAGGAACTAGGAACTAGGTTGAAGAAAGCACTAAATTCTAAATCCTAAGCTCCAAACCCCCCTTTGGTAGGGGCAGGCAAATTCTAAATTCCAATGATCAAAATTCAAAACTCTTTTTTATACAAGCTAAGTTCCAAAGAGGATTAAAAATTTCTAACCTGCCTGCCAATAGCAGATTAAAAATTAAAAATTTTTTCTCGGGTCATCCCGACTTGTCGGGGCTAGCCGAAGGCGCACGAGAGTGTTCCCAAGCCTGGGTGCCAGACTCTCTGCGCTTCGCTAGATCCTTCGTCGCCTCAGCTCCTCAGGATGACTCATTTGTAAGGGAACCACCTACTCCCTGTGTCATCCTGAACAAGCCGAGAGGCGAAGTGAAGGATCTAGCGAGCAGTGCGAGCGCAAATGTACTAGCACCCATACTTCGGAACACACCCATGCGCCTATCAGCTAGATTCTTCGTCGCTATAGCTCCTCAGAATGACCCGGGAGAGGAGGAAATAGCTCGCTCAGAACAACACCAAAAGGAGGCTTACTTTACAAACTGAGTTCCAAGCTCTGAGTTCTAAGTTCTATTTTGTTTGAAAATTGGTCATTGTTATTTGTTTGGATTACTTAGAATTTGTGATTTGGTTATTTTCCAACTTAGCTCCTAGTTCCTAGTTCCAAAATCTGAGTTCCAAACTCCAATTCTAACCCCGTTGGTTGTATAATCAGGAAGAGATAAACTGCCCTCGTAGCTCAAAGGATAGAGCGTCTGACTTCGGATCAGAAGGCTGGGGGTTCGAGTCCCTCCGAGGGCGCCTACTCACGGAGTAGATGTTGAAGGAATCTTCGTCGGCTGGGGTAAACAATGTTGGGGTGGAAGATTATTCCGATTAAATACCTCCCAGCGAGTAGGACAACCATCACACGGAAGCGTTCCAGTATTTCGACAAATTTGAAGGCGGACAACTGAGTCTGGTTGAGAAAAATGGTAAGGTCTAGAATAACTTTCCAGTATAACTTTCATCATTCGATTCCAGATGGGAGAAGCACCAGTAACTCCAGAAGCTACATAGCTCATTGAGGAGTTATCATTGTTACCTACCCAACTAGCTACCAAATAATCTTGAGTATAACCAATCGTCCAGTTATCTCGCATATTATTAGTGGTGCC
>WFRL01000038.1 GCA_015486555.1 Candidatus Microgenomates bacterium
ATACAGGTCATTTCCCAAAATGATCACTCTTTTGACAGTTTATATATAATATACTATATGAGTTCAGAACGACTACCAACTGTTCCCGGCATTGGCGATTTAAGCAAATGTGAAATTGGGATAGGGAATGAAGATCAATGTCCTCAATCACGAGATATTTTGAGAAATTTTGGAATAGAGGAATTTATTATTAAAGATCCGAAGTTAGGGGAGTTTTTCGAAGGGTTTATTGTAGAAAAAGAAGTTAATGGAGGTACTGAAAGAAGAATTGATGTTGGAAAAGTTGAGGAGTTAGTAAGGGTTATGCAAGAAGTAGCTTATGAGGCAATGAAAGAAGTAACCGGACAGGATGAACATTATGGAGCTATAGGTATCAGAGTATCGGCATATAACGAAAAAAAATTAGGTGAAGTGACTGTGATTTTACCAGTAAATAAAGAGGGTGCAAAAAGCCGATGGCCTGAGGATCCGACAGAACCACCCCTTTCGCTTGAGGATTATAAAAAATATGCGCTTAAAAAAGAAGAGGCTGCTCGTCGATTGGGAACAGCAGTAACCTTGGAGGATAATTCTCCTAAAAGAGAAATTTATGAAGGGAATGGTGTAGCTACTTATGCAGGAACGACATGGCCAATACTTATCTCTCCTAAAGATGCGGATACGAATAGAATTTTCCCCGAGAAAGGTGTAGTTATTCAAGCAGTTTATTCGGGTGAAAAGCCCTTGGAAGACGTCGGAATTGCTAGTAAAGCTTTAGAAAAAGCACTTGGTAAGATAAGAGAAGGCCTTTTGGATGGCAAGGAGGACCACATAGTGCAGGTATCTGTATAGATAAGTTCTAAGCTTCAAGATTAAGTTCCAATTTCCTGCGCCTTCGGCTAGATTCTTCGCGGGGCTCAGAATGACCTTCTAACAAACTAAGTTCCGAGCTCCAAGTTCCAAGTTCTGAGTACCTAATTCCAAATTATTGACTTTTGGAGGGGGCTTTTTCATAATAGAAAGAATGAGGAAAGGGAAGCTTGTTTTAATTATTGGGCCAATGTTCGCCGGCAAGACTACCTACCTTATTAATCAAGCAACTAAGTTGGGTAAAGAAAAAGTACTGATTGCCAAACCCCGGCTGGACAGCCGTTATAGCAAGAAAGCTATAGTTAACCATAATCATATTAAGTTATCTGCTCAAGTAGTTAATGAAAAGAGTAAGAATGATCTAATTGATCTTTATAACCCCAAATATGAGTATCTTTTTCTAGATGAGGCTAACTTCTTTTCTTTTTCCAGTCTTTGGCCCCAGCTGAAATTTTGGTTAGAGAAAGGAAAGAATGTTTTTCTGGCTGGATTGGAGTATGATTATCGCCGCCAGATCTTTGGTCCTCTTCACCGTCTGCGGCAGTATGCCGATGAGGTAGTTCAGCTCTATGCTGTTTGTGATGGCTGCGGCGGCAAGGCAACTTTAAGTTATCGGAAGAAACCACGCTGGGGCCAAGTGGTAGTTGGCGGGGCTGATCTCTATGGGGCTTGTTGCCCAAAATGTTATCCCAAACTTAACCATTTAGAAGAAGATTAGAGATGGGTTGGCCACTGGGCTTGAACCTTGATGCTGATAAAGTGGCCCGCCAACTTTTAGGCCACTATCTTTGTCGGCGTTTTCCTAATGGTCAGGTTAAAAAATACCTCATTACTGAGGTAGAAGCCTACCTAGGAGAAAAAGATAAGGCCTGCCATTCCTCTAAGGGGCGGACCAAGCGGACAGAGGTGATGTATGGGCCGGCCGGTTATTGGTATGTTTATCTTATCTACGGGATGTACTATATGTTAAATCTGGTTACTTCGCCTCCTAATGAACCTCAAGCTGTTCTATTTCGTGGGCTTAAGGGAATAGAGGGGCCGGGCCGATTGACTCGAAGTTTGGAGATAGATAAAAACTTTAATGGCCAACCAGCAGCTAAAAGTAGTGGCTTGTGGCTGGAGAAAGGAGTGGAGGTAGACCAGAAGGATATTCTTATTCTCCCTCGAGTTGGAGTGGAGTATGCTGGTGAGTGGAAGGATAAACTATTACGCTTCAAACTAGCTAACGTTAGTAAATATGCCTGAGAGACTATGAAGATAGGTATTCTTCATCACCGAGTGGGGAAAACAGATGGGGTTTCTCTGGAGATTGCCAAGCGGCAGCGCCTTCTAGAAAAAATGGGTCATCAAGTTGTTTTGGTTTCGGGACCTCTTCAACAAGGAGCCGACTATGTTATTCCGGATCTGCAGATTCCTCCTTCTATTTCTTTGACTCCAAAAGTAAAAATTAAACGCCAACTTTGGCAGATTCAGCGTCAGGAGAAGATAGAGTTATGGTTTATTCATAATATTCTCAGCCTGGGCCGTCACCCTCTGGCGGCTAAGGAGGTGGTTGAGTTTTTGGATAGGTTGAGACAACCGGCGGTGGCTGTTCACCATGATTTTTATTGGGAAAGGAAGGATTTAGTTAGCTCCGCCGGTCGCCAGCTTAAACAGTTTTGGCGAAAATGGCAGTTGCCCCGGCGGCCCTACCTCCAGCAGGTGGTTATCAACACCTTAGCTGCGAATGAGTTGTGGCGCCGCCGTCGAATTCATTCTCTTATTTTTCCTGATGTCTTTGATTTTCAGATGGTAGTTAATCCTTCTTTTACTCCCCGGTCTCTTAGAAGGCGTCTAGGTTTAGATGAAGCAGTAGTTGTTTTACAAACTACTCGGGTAGTACCTCGGAAGGGAATTGAACTGGGTTTGAGTTTTGCTGCCGCCCTCCAGCAACGGCTGGGTAAAAGGGTAGCTTTTCTGATAGGGAATTACCTAGATGAGGCTGTCCCCCAATCGCCAGGTTATTATAGAAAATTGATCAAATATGCTCGAGTATTAGGGGTAGAAATGCTTTATTTGCCGAGGATTTTAGGCTCAGATTTTTCCTTTTGGGATAATTATCGCTTAGCTGATATTATTAGTTATCCTAGCTTGTGGGAAGGGTATGGAAACCAGTTTTTAGAAGCAGTTTTCTTTAAAAAGCCCATCCTTGTTTTTGAGTATCCTGTTTTTAAGGCGGATATAAAGCCTAAAGGGTACGAGGTGATTTCTTTAGGCAGCCGCAGCCGAGTGTCTGAAAATGGATTAAGAGAAGTAAGTCCTCGAAGAATAAAACACGCGGTTGATATTTACCTTAGTTGGCAGAGGAAAGGAAAATTAAAAAGGGTAGGGGAAAAGAACTTAAAAATAGCTCAGAAGCATAACTCCCTAACTGCCTTGCGGGCTCACCTGGAAGCAGTCATCCGTCAAGCAGATTATTTAAGGCGCAGTTTTTGGCTTAATTCTTTTCCTTTTTCGAGCGAGAGACGCCCAAGTCGTTGTTTAGGGTAAAAGGCTATCTTTCCTCTAGCATCAGGGAAGAGGTGGATGTGGGCATGAGGAATATCATAGCCATAGATACGACTCATCACAAACTCTGTTTGGAATACCTTCCGATAATGATTAGCAATTTTATGAACTACTTGGAAATAATCCCCGGCTAATTTAGGAGGCATATCCCAAACCCAACGGTAGTGTTCTTTAGGAATAACCAAAGTATGCCCCTCAACCCAAGGATAAATGTCTAGGAAGGCTATAAAATTTTCATCTTCATAAATGACAAAAGCTGGAGCCTGATGGTTAGCTATCCGACAGAATTTACACTCCATAACTTCTTTATTATAGCCTTCTGACTATTTCTGCTCGGCGAGATGAGCCCAAGATTCTTTTCCTAGGATTGCTGGGAAGATTCTTCCTCCGCCTGTTCTTTTGCTCCTAATTCCTCCCACTTATTCACTCCTGCAGATAAAGAAAGCAGGTGGATAAGCGCACTAATACGTGTTCTGACGGCAGGAGGATGAGATTTCCTAATGAAATCTAGTTCATTAATTATGTAGGGAATGGATTCAGAAGATAGAGAGATAGCTCCCTTCTCAATTATATTTATAATCTCATTGATAACCTTCATAGATTCTTCCAAGGGTTTTCCTTTTCTTTCTTCTACTGGATTACTGTCTAACCATCTTATAATCGTTGTAAGTATTGACTCTTGTGCTCTTGAATCTATGGTGGGCTTCCCATTTTGTTGTGCTAATTCTACAGCTAAAAATCTAAGATTACCTATGTCAGGATCAGAAAGTGTGTTTGGGGTCTTCTTGTCAAAAACAGAGTTTACAGCAGCGGCTAATGCTTTGTTTTGAAAGGTTCTTGCTTCATCTATATCTCGGAGATCTCGTGGTAGTTGAATCATCCCTCTTAAGATATCTTTTACTTCTTCCCTGGTAAAAACTTTCTTTTCTCCTTCCCCTTTTTGTGGTTCTTCTTGAGGAACATCTGCACTATTTTCTAAAAGTCCAGCCCATAAGTGGCCTAAATATTTGCTCGTTGCATTTATCCAATTTTCGTCTACTTCCCCTTGCTTTAATCTCCCCATAAGATAACCCCTGAACACAACTGTGTTAGTTATAACATTTTGAAAAAGTGATTCCCAAATGTCTGGATCGGCTACTTTGGGTAATGCTTCTAAGTCATATACAGCAGCTGAACCAACCTCCACCCACATTAGTGGATTTTCACTGCTGTGATCTTGTTCCTTAGGCATTTTTTCTCCTTTCCTTAAATTTTTACTATAGTACATTTTATCATACATTTTCAAATCTAGTCTTACCCAATTGAAAAATCGGACTGAAATTAATGGAAGTTAGAAAGTTCATGAAGTTTGTAAAGTCCATAAGGTTATAAAGTAGAACC
>WFRL01000039.1 GCA_015486555.1 Candidatus Microgenomates bacterium
AAACCAATAACCCCGGTAGTAACTAAGAAATTTAGGTATTCATTATGGGCTTTGTTGTAAATATAATCCCATTCGGAAGTTAGATTATGTTCTTTAGGTCTGGTTAGATAATAATTAAAAGCGAATGTTTCAACTCCTGTTCCGACAAGGATGTTTTTCCAATTCAACCTCCATAGGTTGATTCCCCCCCGCCAAACAATTTCTCTTATTTTTGAGGAAGGAGTTATCTTCAATGAAGCTTTTTTTGAAGAAGAGCTAGTTTTTATTTGTTGAGAGTGTTGACTGGGATGTAAAAGATGAGAAGAAAAAGGATTCCAAATGAAGATGCTGAAGAGAAGAGTTAGAATGAGAGAAATAATTAAAAGATTTTGATTACTAGAGTTAAATGAAGAGTTAAATGAAGTTTTAGTTCTTCTTTTTAAGGAGAAAAATAATTTAACCAAGCCAAAAATCACTAAACTAACTAAGAGTCCTAGAAAACCAGATCGGGACTTGGAGAAAAAAAGAGCACTTAGAAAAAGACCTAACGATAATATTTTTATGTATTTTGATACCCACTGATACCCTTTGATATAGTTATAAGAAACCATAAAAAAAGCTAGCAAAACGAAGCTAGCTAGCCAATTTGGCTGTCCTAGGGTAGAAAAAACTCTGTTTTTGACATCTTGAACCCAATAGTTAGCGTCGATGCCGAAATGTTGACCTAAAGCGTAAGAGGAAACTAAGAATAAGGAGAGAAGAGTACCAAAGATGACTTTTTGACTGTCCTTTTTAGTCATCCAAGTAAGATAAGCAACAAAGAGAAGAAAATACGCGAGGGAATGAAGGAATGATTGGTGGAAACGGGAATAATAACCCCAAATTGAGAGATATTTGTCGGATGAAGTAACAGTTGAGACGAGTTGAGTTATGAGAAATAAAAAGAAAAAAGAAATCAAAGGGTGTTTAGAAAAGATAAATTGTTTTTTCTCCCAACAGGCTGAAATCCAGACAGCCACAATAAGAGTTGTCAATATAAAGAGAATAATAGTCTTATTAAACTCAAAGAGTTCAAAATTGTATGGAGAAAAAGTTAAAGGGATGAGAAAAAAAAGGATAATAAATAACCAACTGATTAGTTGGTGGGCAGAAACTTTCATTTTTTACACCTTTTTGATATACTCGCCGCTTTTAGTATTGACTAATATCTTATCTCCTTTATTAATGAAAAGGGGAACCTTAATTTTATAACCAGTAGATAGGGTAACTTCTTTAGTTGCTCCTGAGACACGATCACCCCTAACTCCAGTTTCTGCTTGAGTAACCTCCAAAGTTACCTTAGCAGGAAAACGAATATTAAGAGGTTTACCTTGATAAAAGGCAACTTGGTACTCAGTATTTTCGATTAGAAAGTATTTTTTATTTTCTATCAAGTGAGCTGGAACTTCATATTGATCATAAGTTGTCTGATCCATAAAGATATAGTTTAACCCATTTTGATAAAGATAAGTAAGGGTTTTGTTATCAACATAGATTTCCCTAACATTCTCACCGCTGCGGAGGACTTTTTTCACCATTTGACCAGTAGAGAGATCTTCTAATTTTAAACGGACAACAGCTGCTCCTTTGCCTGGACTGTAAAAGTCCTTATCGAGGACCATATATGGTTTGTTGTCTGTCTCAATAAAGTTTCCTTTACTGAGAGCTACTGCCCGAGTCATAAAATTATTATACCTTAGAACTTAGATCTCGGAACTCAGAACTTGGAACTCAGATCTTAGTATCTTAAGGAGTCATCCTGAACAAGCCGCCTCTTTTTTCTCTGTCATCCTGAGGAGCTAAAGCGACGAAGGATCTAGCGAAGCGCAAAAGAGGTTGGCTTCTTCCTTTTTTCCGGTCATCCTGAGCCCCGCGAAGGATCTAGTGTTAGCGCTGTGACACTAGCTCTTCCCTTAAACGGGTCATTCTGAGCCCCAGCGAAGAATCTAGCCGAAGGCGCAGGGGTGTGCTCCCAAAACCTTGGTGCCGATTCCTTTGCGCTCGCACTGCTCGCTAGATCCTTCGTCGCTTTAGCTCCTCAGGATGACGCGGCGAAAAGGGAAACGGCTCGTTCTCAGGATGACTCCAAGAGAAGGTCTTGGATTTTGGTCATTAAGTATTTTGATATTGTTTAGGATTTTCCGCCCAAGGCGGATCCGCCGTGGCGGAAGGATTTAGAGTTTAGGATTTACCTGCTCCTACTAAAGGGGGGCTTGAAAATTGATCATTGATAGTTGGTCATTGGAATTTGTTTGGATACTTGAAATTTGTGATTTGTTATTTTTTAGCCTAGTTCCTAGCTCCTAGCTCCTAGCTCTTAGTTCCAGTTGTTATTGATAATTAGGCTAGAGTAGTGCTATATTAAATTTAGAATGACTAACTTAGAAAAATATTTGGACTATCATCTTTTCCTTCACGCCCTTTTCTTTATTGCTATATCTGTCCTAGTTTATTTTTGGTCGATCTCCCCTCATACCTCCTATTACAGCTTGCAGCTTTCCCTTGTTTTCTTAATTATTTATTTTTTAGTCCTCCGCCTCAGTCACAGAATTAAAACAATTCACCCCTCCAAATATCACCCATTTTTTGAAGCTCACTACCGACAACTAATTGACATTTCCCTAATAGGTGGATTAACTCTTCTCCTAGTTGCTTCAACAGGAGGAGTAGTCTCACCTTGGTTCTTTTTGGTCTACTTTTATCTCTTTAGTGTAGGTTTATTATTAGAAAAAGAAGCGGTGGCTATTTATACATTAGTCATTTTCATCTTTTTCAGTTTTCTTCCTCTTGAGGGTAGCTTAAAACATTATTTCATCCGCCTTTTTTCTCTTCTTCTAATTACTCCCCTGGCTTATTATCTGAGTTATAAGTATGAAGAAGTTGTTAAACTAAGGAATAATTACCAACAGCTCATGAAGACGGAGACAAAGGTTGAAGATCTCTCTTTAATGGGGTTAGAGTTAAAAATTAGACCGCTTCTCGTAGCGGCTATTGATAAATTGGCTACCGTTATGCCGCAGCTTAATGCTCGAGGGAAGGAAATAATTGGAGAGATAATCTCTTTAAATAAATCTGTTCTGAAGGAGATTGAGGAGATAACTAAGGAGATAGATAGTTTAGGAGATAAAGTCTGATTGGGGTTAAAGGAACTAGGTAAAAAATAACCAATTTTCAAATTCCAAGGATACAAACGAGAATAAATTCTAATCTCTTCCGCCACGGCGGATCCGCCTTGGGCGGAAAATCCTAATTACCAAAATCCAAGACCTTGTCTCTCGCGTCATCCTGAACGAGCCGAGAGGCGAAGTGAAGGATCTAGCGAGCAGTGCGAGCGCAGGAATTAACACTCACACTTGGGATCACACCCCTGCGCCTTCGGCTAGATTCTTCGCTGGGGCTCAGAATGACCC
>WFRL01000040.1 GCA_015486555.1 Candidatus Microgenomates bacterium
CTGAGTTCCAAGCTCCGAGTTCTAAGTTCCGATTACCAAATTCTCCATTAAGGAGACAACTGTTACCGGACCAACTCCCCCAGGAACGGCGGCGGCGAACTTTACTTTTTCATAAGCAGAGGGTTGAAAGTCTCCCCTTAACCTCCCATCTTTACGGCCGAAACCAACATCGACAATTATTTGGTTACTCCTCACCCAATCAGCCTTAATCAACTCTGGCACACCAGTGCAGGAAATCACAACTTCAGCCTCACTAACTAGCGACTTGATATCTACTCCCTTATCCCCTCCTATTACTTTTGCCCCAAAAGACGTTAAGGCTAAACTTACCAATGATCCAACCATACCTCGACTACCAACTACTGCCACCCTTTTATTCTCTAGAACTCTAGTCTCATCCATCAACCTGAATGGGTCATCAGCTTTTGGTTTGTAGACTTCCAAAGCGACGGTTAAAACCCAAAAGATAGCTCTGACTGTAGCCGACCACAAAAATTTCAAGGGGTTGTTTATCATCACTAATCGCCCAATTGAGGTTGGTGATACCACATCCACATCCTTCTCAACTGGCACACTCAGAGCCAATTGGTAAAATATTTCATCTCGGTTACCCCAACTAACAGCTCTTGGCTTTTGAACCAGGACACCATCCACTTTTTCCGCTTCCAAATAAATCAATTGCTTTACCTTCTCAAGCTCGCTACTTGAGTTTATCTTTAAACCAAACTTAACAAATCTAATCCCCAACTCTTGAGCCATTTTTTCTTTTAAGTGAGTATATGTTTTACTTGCTTCATCGTCAGGAAAATAAAAACTAGCTAGGCTTAAAGTCCGGGATGTAGTCAGTTGAAGATTGCTTAGTTTACGTCGTAAAATATCAGCTCGCTGCCTCTGGAACCTCTTGCCATCAAACCTCATCCTAAGGTTTATTATAACCTGTTCCTCACTCCTAGGTCTGTCACCAAATAATAAACTCAATAACTCCTAAAAAACAAAAATTGCCTTCCTTAATCAAGCTCTTGGTAAACGACTTCCGACCCCTTCGATACCTACCAATCCTACTACACCCTCTATTTTCCCCTTTAACGCTTCTGGGTCTACAGAAAAAGATTCCCCAAATACTCTCAAAACCTCATCATCAGTCAAATTTTTACCTTCCTTATATTTACCTTCCTTATATAACTCCTCAAGATACCCATTTATAAACACCATGTTCCTTAAATGTGGAGCATTAAAACCAAGCAACTCCCTACTATCCGTTTCATATCCTAATACTCTTAACATCAATTCCCTAGGAAAAATCACCCCATACTTCTTTTTTATCCACAAAGCTAAACCAATAAGTGGAGCTTCTTGAAGGCCACTATAAACTACTACTCCTTTCTCCCCTAAACTTCCCGATTCTCTCCCAATTATCCCCCAACTCGAAGTACTAAGTGATACCAACGGCCTTTCTGACAATCTTATTCTTCTCAAGGCAGGAATTAAATTATTTCCAACAAAAGATAATCCTTCTATCCAACCGTACATCGGCCCTCTTGGCGACGCCTCACTAAAATCATTATCCACTGAAATGGCTGTCATTTCCTTTAAATAAGCCACCAACTGTTCCTCACTATACATATCCGGCTCTGCACGCAAATTTTCTTTCACAAAAGGTCCAAAACCTTTATCCCTCCACTCCTCAACACAAGAAAAATGTTTGACTGGCACCCCTCCCATAACCGCTAGCGCTATGGAAACACTCCGCCACGCCTCCATCGGATCATCATCTAAAACTATAGCCGGCTTGACCTTATTTTCTTTCCCCCAACCCATAACATATTTTATCACACCAATTATATCTCTATAAAATTCACCTCCTAAAAGTACAAAGTAATAAACATTGACAGAAACAAAGAAAGAAGACATAATTTCCGTATTATGACATATTCATCATCTGCTAGTAATAAAAAAATGTCCACCATATCCAAACCTTACAAAAACAATACCATTAATCAACCAACTAAGTTCTTTCTTTCTCTTAAAGGATCGATCAAATCAACTAAATCTTTCACAGATAAAGCTGTTGATAAGGCCATTCTCTCTTTATTCTCACCATCCAAAAAGTGGGTAATTAGAAGTTAGACGTTCAACTTCGATTAGTATCTTATCAGTAATTTTAGTTTCTACCACTTTGGCTACTATCTCATCTACAAGTTCTTTGTTAGATTTTCTCCCTTTCACCCAATCTGGTTTTATCGCCCGCACTACCCTATCAATCAACTCAACAATTTTTACCATTTCCTCCTCTTTCATTCCCCGGGTGGTTACCGCTGGAGTACCCAATCGGATGCCTGACGGCCAGAAAGGGCTAGCTTGCTCATAAGGAACAACATTTTTGTTCACCGTAATTCCCGACAGCTCTAATAATTTTTCCACTGCCCCACCCCAGCCTGGACCAAAACGGGGAGTTAAATCTACTAATAAAAGGTGGTTATCAGTCCCTCCAGAAACAACTTTATAACCTCGACGAAGAAACTCTTCAGCCATTACTTGAGCATTTATCACTATTTGGCGAGCATAATCAGCAAATCGAGGAGATAAAGCCTCAGCTAAGGCCACTCCAATAGCCATAATTTGGTGATTGTGAGGACCCCCTTGCATTCCTGGGAAGACAGCTTTATTAACTGCTTCAAACAAGGACATTTCCTGACCATAAAACTTAACATTCTTATCTTTTCTGGCGAAGATCATTGCCCCCCGCGGCCCACGCAAAGTCTTATGGGTCGTTGTAGTTACCACATCCGCCCACTCAAAAGGTGAAGAATGAAGCTTAGCTGCCACCAGTCCAGCAATATGGGCCATATCCACCATCAAGTAAGCTCCAACCTTATCGGCAATCGCCCTAAACTTGTCAAACTCAATCTTTCTTGAGTAAGCAGAAGCTCCAGCCACAATTAACTTGGGCCTATACTCTAGAGCTAATTTTTCAATCTCTTCATAATCTAACCAACCATTTCTATCTACTCCATAAGCGACTGCTTGATAGGTTCGACCGGAGTAAGTCACTTTATGGCCATGGCTTAAGTGGCCTCCAGCCGTTAAACTCATTCCCATCAATTTTTCTCCTGGGCGAAGAAGAGCAAAATATACCTCATAATTAGCTGGGGTTCCCGAATATGGCTGAACATTTACCCCCCATTGATTTTCTTCCAAACCAAAGACTTCTAAAGCCAGCTTTTGAACCTTTATTTCAATTTTGTCAATCCATTGGTTACCTCCGTAGTAGCGTTTTCCAGGATAGCCTTCGGAGTATTTGTTTGTCAGGATTGAGCCTAAGGCTTTTAAAACATTGTCAGAAACAAAATTTTCTGAGGGAATAAGCTCGAGAGTATTCAGTTGCCGTTTCTTTTCTTGGGCCATCAAACGAAAAAGATAATCAACATCGACATTCGTCCGCATCATAACTCCATTTTAACAGCCAGAGGAATTAAAGTCTTATTCGATCAAAATAAGTTAGAAAGTTCATAAACTAAGCTCAATAAACTACTGTTATAATTAAACAAATGAATAAAGAAGAAAAAATAGTTGGCGGTTTAGTAATTCTTTCTTTAGTTTTAATGGCTACCTACATTTTTATCCGCTTAGTCATCCTCAAAAAACCAACTGTCTTCCTTCAAAGCGTCCCTAGGTGCCAACTCAACTCCTGCCAGGAATGTGATCTTGACCATTCGGGTTACTTTGAGAGCAAAGAAGCAACTGCCTTAAAGTATCTTCTTAATCAAGCTCAATGCTCTCAAGAGGAGACCGATGCTAGCCTCAGCTGGTGTCTTTCTCACTGCCAACCATCCGGTAAACCAAAGGAAAGATATCACTGCAAAACTACTCTTTACACCGACAAACAGTGCACTCACAAAGATTACACAATTGAATTCCCTTCCTCAATTGATAAAAGCAAGGGCTGCACCTCGACTTCAAGCGGCGGCCAAATCATCGACTGCCAACTAATAAAGTGATAGAATAACCAGAGAGGATAATTATGAAACGTGTCCTATCAGGCATTAAACCATCTAGTGATTCTCTTCACTTGGGGAACTATTTTGGAGCTATTAAACAACAGATAGAGCTTCAAGCTAATTACCAATGCTTCTTTTTTATCGCTGACCTTCATGCCTTAACCACAGTCCACTCAAAAGAGGAGCTTCAGAAAAACATCAGAAATATCATCCTTGACTATCTAGCTCTAGGGTTGGATCCGGAAAAGGTTACTTTTTTCCGCCAATCAGATATACCAGCTCATCCTTACCTAGCTGTCATCCTCAGTAACTTTATTCCCTTAGGCCTCCTAAAAAGAGCCCACGCCTACAAAGACAAAGTTGCTAAAGGAGAGGAAAGTTCAGTCAATGCTGGCCTCTTTTATTATCCTGTTCTGATGGCTGCCGACATTCTCCTCTACAAACCCACTTACGTGCCTGTCGGTGAGGACCAAATCCAACACCTAGAAATCACCCGCGACATAGCTGAGCGCTTTAACAAACTTTACGGCCAAACATTCCCCCTACCCCAACCTTTTCTGCCCAAAAAAGAAAGCCGCCGCCTCATCGGTACCGATGGTAAAAAAAAGATGAGCAAAAGCATCGGCAACATTATCAGTATCTTCGCCCCTGAGGAAGTAATCAAAAAACAAATTATGAACTCCTATACCGATCCTCAGCGAATCCACCCCACCGATCCTGGCCGAGTCGAAGGGAACCCCGTCTTTATTTATCACCACCTGGTAAATAAAAACAAAGAGGAGGTAGCTGAATTAGAAGCCCGCTACCGTCAAGGAAAAGTCGGCGATGTTGAAGTTAAGGAAAAACTCTATCGTGCCTTTATGGACTATTTTGGACCCGCTCGAAAAAGAAGGAAGAAACTTAGCTCTAAACCCCAGCTTACCGAAGAGATACTCCTCCAAGGTAAAAAGAAGGCTAGCCAACTGGCAGAAAAAACTCTTGCCGAGGTCAAAGAAAAAATTGGTCTTTAAAAAAATGAAAAGGATTTTAAGAATTATCCTTATTATCAATTCTTTTTTAACTCTGCTTTTTCTTTCAATTTCTCTTCTTGCTTGCTACCAATTTAACCACCGTCTTATCCAACCAACCAAGATAAAACAACATAACTCTCAAACTAACATCCTCATCTTGGGAAAGGGAGATAATAACCACACCTCCCCTGACTTAACCGATAGTATTATTTTAGTAAATATTAACTTCAAGACTAATAAAATAAAATTCATCTCCTTGCCACGCGACATCTGGGACGATCAGTTAAAGATTAAGATAAATGCCGCCTATTATTGGGGAAAGAAAGAAAATCAACCTTACCAGCTCCCTGAGAAGGTAATTCAACGTTTAACCGGAGTACCAGTAGACTACACTCTCATCCTTGACTTCTCCAGTTTCCAAAAAATAGTTGATGACCTAGGCGGAGTTTGGATAAATGTTCCAGATAGTTTTGATGACTATCACTACCCTATCCCAGGTCGAGAAAAGGCTTATCCTATCTCCAGCCGTTATGAACACATCCACTTCGATGCCGGCTGGCAGTATATGGACGGAAAGAAAGCTCTCATCTTTGCCCGTTCCCGCCATGCCAAAGGAAAGGAAGGAAACGACTTTGCTCGCAGCTACCGCCAACAATTAATCATTCGGGCTATTATTAATAAACTTCTTTCTCAAAAATGGTCCTATTTAAAGCATCCTCAAAAAAGTTACCACCTTTTCCTTTCTTGGTGGCAAGAATTACAAACTAACCTTAGTCTAAACCAAGTAGTTAAAATAGCCTACCTATTAGGATTGAATCAGCTTAAAAACCATCAGCCAATAGAAATTAAAAATTACAGCTTCACCCCTACAGCCAAGGTTTTCCAACCAAGCGAAATAACCGTTTTTGGGGAGAAGGTATGGATCTTAACCCCACAGCAATCAGCTTTTCAAAAAGCTATCCAATCTATGATTAACCCTTAAAGCGAGAAACAACTTCTAATTTTAAGAAGAAATTTCCGCAGGCGGTTAGCTAAGATAAAAGAACGATACTTAAAAGGGTTAAGAACTAAATCCCAACTACCAACTGTTTGCCAATACTTAGCTCCATAACTAAGTTTAAAACGAGTAAATCCAGCCCAAGGATGACTTGCCGTCGTTCCTGGAGGAGCCGCTCCCCAGAGGTCAAAGATTTCCTTTTTACTTTCCAGACCATACTCTATCGCCCGCCAAGCTAATAAATTTGAAGCCATCAAACGGCGGTATAAGTAATCCGAGGCTCCATAGGGATAGTAAAGAATGTTTTTCCAATTAAACAACCACCAAACAGTAATAGTTTTATTTTGGTAAACCGCTTTCAAAATTTTGATTACTTTCGTTGTTCTAAACACCTCAAATAAATCAAAGTAATAGTCACTTGTATGGGACAAAAAATTATGCCGTTTATTGGTTTTTACCATTAAGTTAACAAAGTCAGTAACCCCTTTCTCAGTAGTATCTTCAACTACCTTCACCCCCTTTTTTTCTGCTAAGCGAATGTTATAGCGGGTTTTAGGATGTAAATTCTTCCATATCCTTTCCCTACCTTGGCTAAGATCAAGCCGTAAGGTATACTCAGGAAACAAAGGTTGAGGAGAAAAATAAAGGGGAAATTTACTAGCCAAGTAATTCAAATACTCCTTATTTCCTTTAGTTGCTGGCAGATATGGCTCTAGTTTTACTAAAAAAGCATCTTTCTTTTTAGCTAGCTGGTTAAGAAGTTCCATTTCTTCTAAAGTAATTTTCCCTCCTCGGGGATAATAAAGAAGAGTTTGACCAAAAGGCAAGGAATGAACAAAAAGCTGTAAAGTTCGTTTAATTACCCTTTGGCTATCTACACCTACCAAGCGGACAACCTTAACTCTCCGTCTCTGTTTAAATTCACCCCATTCCCAGAGCTGAAGAGGGTGATTGGCTAGATTATTAAAGATATCTTTCTCTTTTTCCCCAGCTTTCCTATAACTCAACTTCATCTCTATATCTCCTCTACCTCAATAAGCTCCTCAGGAATTTCATTAACAAAACGGGAAACAAATTGATTATGATAACTGCCCCGATACATCCGCCGGCCAGCATAACTGAGATAAAGCTCTTTTTTGGTTCGGGTCAGAGCAACATAAAAAAGGCGCCTTTCTTCTTCTAATTGCTCTAAATTTTGAGTTAAAGAATGAGGAAAAATGCCTTCTTCTAACCCTGTTAAAAAGACAATGTCAAATTCTAAACCCTTGGCCGCGTGAACAGTCATTAAATTAAGTTTACCCGTTTGAGTCTGATAATGACGGTTAATAACCTCATCATTGGCTCCCAACAAGCTAGCTTGCTGGAAAAAATCTTCTATTTGCGGGTGCTCACTAGCAAAGTTAAGAAGCTCATCAATGTTGTCTAAACGGGTTCTATCTTCAGGTACCAAGGGGGAGTATCGCTGGCGGTAATCAGTAACTTTAATTATTCCTTCTAACAATGTAGTTGTTTCTTGATGATAATCTATTGATGATGACCAGTCAAGAAAGACAGTTAACCGCCGTTTGCCTAAACGCAGGCTACGCTTGTAGGCCACTTCATCATTCGGGTTATAAAGAAGCCGAAGATAAGAAAGAAGATCCTTGATTTCTTTTCGTTCAAAAAAACGCCAACCACCAACTATGTGATAAGGTAGCTTAGCTTTAATCAAAACTTCTTCAAACAAACGAGCTTGATTATGGGTCCGATAAAGAACTGCCATCTTATCAAGATCAACCCCATCTGAGAAAAGTTCGATAACCCGGCGAATAACCACCAAAGCTTCATGAGGAGCATCAACTGCTGGTAAAAGAATTATCTTCCCCCTACCCTGGCGAGTGGGGAGAAGATTAAGGGTTGGATGAGTGGTGTTATTTTTTATCACTTGGCTGGCTGCTTGTAAAATCTCTGGATAAGACCGATAATTAAGAGGTAATTTAAATATTTTGGTTTGGGGATAATCTTCTAGGAAACGATTGATATTGCGATAATCTGCTCCCCGAAAAGAATAAATAGATTGAGAAAAGTCACCTACTATAAAAACATTCTTCTTTTCTTTAGTTAATAAATGAAGAAGTTGGTACTGAATATTATTAGTATCTTGATACTCGTCAACTAGGAAATAACTGTACTCTTTAGTCACTTGCTCAAGTACCTCTTTCTTTTTACTGAGAAGAAAATAACTTTCTAAGAGGAGATCATTAAAGTCAAAAGCATTATTTTTTTCCAACTGCTTCTGATAAACTTCATAAAGCTGATTGATAAATTCCTTTTTAGGATTACTATCCTCAAGATAAGCTGTCTCTCCTAAAAACTGACGTTTCACCAACTCTAGATAATAAAGAGCTTCGGTTGGTTTTAATTGAGTTAGTCCTAGTTTTTTAATTAACGTTTGAACCAGTGTTTTACTATCTTGGTTATCAAAAATAAGGTAGCCCTTGCTCCTACCTTGCCAAGGGGCAAAACGGCGAAGAAGCCAGGCAGCAAAACTATGGAAAGTGCCAACAAAACCTAGCTTGACTTGACACCCCAATAACTGGAAAACCCGCTGGCGCATTTCATTAGCTGCTTTATTAGTAAAGGTTAACAAAACTACTTCTTCCGGCCTAACCTTTTTTTCTTTTATCAAGTAAGCTACCCGATAAGTCAAACACCGAGTCTTGCCTGATCCCGCCCCAGCTAAAACAACTGCTGGTCCATTGAACCAACGGACAGCTTCCTTTTGTTCTTTATTTAGATCTTCTAAATTAAATCCCTTCATCCCTTAAGTTTACCCTTTCTTCTCTCCTCCATCAATACCTGGATTGGAAGTTGGAACTAGGTTAAAATAATGACCAATTATCAAATTCCAAGTACCCAAACAAGTCTCAATAGTCAATTATCAAGTAAAATAAGAGCGCTACGCTAGATCCTTCGTCGCCCCACAGCTCCTCAGGATGACGTGAAGAGGAGAAAGTACAACCTTCTCTTGGAGTCATTCTGACCCTCCGAAGCGGAGGGGAAGAATCCAGCCGATAGGCGCACGGGTGTCTACTCAAGCTTGGGATCTAAGTTCTTTGCGCTTCGCTAGATTCTTCGTCGCCTCAGCTCCTCAGGATGACCGTTTTAGTTGTTTGGAAAATTGATCATTGAAAATTGGTTATTTCTACTAAGTTCCAACCTCCAACTTCAACGGCTTGTCTTGTTCATAAGGAATATTCAGTTTAATAGCTATCTCTGCTTTAGTTAGCTCTTCTCCTAAATAAGCCGCCTGGGAAGTTAAGCTTACCAAATCCCAGTCAGCAATTCGATAATAAATGTCCATAGCCCGTTTTCCTTCTGTCTGCCAAATTAAGGTTTTCATATCATGGCTAAAGAGTTGGGCTTGAATCACTTTTTGACCAGTTTCAATTTTAACCACTTGAATCAACCAATTTCCCCTTGGATCTGGTTCAAAACGATAACCTTTAGGATATTTCAACTCTTTTAGATACCATTGTGAAAGAAGTATTTTAACCGTCTTAAAATCATCAGCATAAACATGGGCTGAGTGACTAATAATCGTCATCTTACCTAAAGGATAACCACCAGCATCAGCAATCTCTTTCTGCAGTTTGCGGAGAGCGAAAGCATTCAATGGCCAAGCATTAAACATATCATGAGAGCGAAAATGGGCCGTCAGCCAAAACTTATTATCCTGAACCCCACCTACTACTTGAGTTAAACAAGGGGTATCCCCCTTATCTACCCGAGTCCAGTCATCGGCTGGGTCAGGAAGAATAATCAGCATCTTTTTGGAGTCCGGCCGCCGTTGAAGTAACTTCTTTACCTCCTCCACCTGATTCACTATACCCCGATAGTTGCGCATCCTAGCCCCATAATTATAGGCCGTCCCTTTAATCCTCCTAGCCGTCATTATCTCTGGGTAATACCGAATGAGGTCTTGGCGGCTGAAAGGCAGATACGAGGGAAAGTAAATATCCTCCGGATTTTCCTCAGAAACAACAGCCACCATATTAAAAACCTCACGCAGTTCATTGGAAGAAGAATAACGAGTCTTTTTAATTCGGCCGTATTTATCTATGACATTAAGCAACCTTAACCAAGTCTGGGCAACAGTTTTGGCCTCAACTCGAAAACCTGTTTGTTCCGATGGCCAGGTGCTAATTTTAGTTTTTTCTGGTGGAAACAACTTTGGGCGACGACTAAAAGGTCTTTTGGGCGGCAGTTTTCTAATAGTTTGGACTACTTCTCTCAAGGGTTTACCCCGCATATCTATAACTTCGACCTTTTCCCGAAAAATATCAATAGCTACTTTGGGGATAGCTTTCTCAATCTCTCCCTTAGCTGAGACAATATGATAATCCTTATCCACTCCTTCTTCTATCAATTTCATAAGGGAAACACCCGATAAAGACATATCCGCTCCCCAAAGAATAAGGTAACGGATGACTGGGTTAGCAAAGATGTTTCGCATCATATGATTTATCCCAGCAGGAGAATAGAGATTGCCGATAGTGTTGTAATCTATCCCTACTTTATCAAGTTGCTTTTTAACTACATCCCGTTCAGTCCACAAGGTTACAATACCAATGTTATGATTAGGATTCTTAACCCGGAGAATATCTCGATAATAGACCGGCCAAGGATCCGTTCTCACTTTCATTCTTTCCCTGCTTCTATTTAGCTTTTGGTTTGCTGGTTGGTTGGGAGGAGGGAGTAGCCGCTGGTTTTTGTGTAGGTTGGGAAGTTATTGCCGCCTTAGGTGTAGGTTTAGCTGAAAATTTTATTTCATATCCTTGAGGAAAAAGGAAATTCCCCTCTCGAGTAACATAAGAAGTATAGGTACCATTTTGACCAGGGATTTGAATCTTAAATTTAGCTACACTTCCGAAAGGTTGCATCTCACTTATCTTTACCTTCACCCTACCCTTAAACATCTCCTCATCCACATACTTCGTTACCCGCTGGGTAAGCTTGTTCATAGATAAGTAATGCTTCTTTTTATTCAAATAGTGGTCTGCCTGGGTTAATAAAAAGCCAAGACTTAAACCAACCAGAAAAACCAACAATATCCTTAGGGAAAATGTATTTTTGTCCATATCCTCTCCTCTAAACTTTTTTATAATACTTCTTCTTTTCTACCATCAAACCCCGTTCTTGTCAAAAAATCCTACTTGACTTTTATTTTAAGCCTTTCTCCCGCCCGACCACTGCCTTTTATTTGCACCTCATTAGACTTAAGAACCTTATTTTCTGGAGGATAATTAATGCTAAAATCATAATCTTTTCCCAACTGGATTGTGGGGATTAAACCTCTCTCATTAAGGTCAACAACAATATCAGACTTCCCTTCCTCTCCCATTACAGCACTAATTCGAATCTTTTCACCAAGGGTAGTTATAACCGATCCTGTTTTGGGATCCCTACTAGACAATAAATTAAGAACATACTTCCCTTCTTTATCTGTTACCGTTGAAATTTCCGTCCCCGAAGTGGGGTAAGCATATAAAATTACATCACTAGCTGGCGAACCACTTGAAGTAACTATCCTCCCGAAGATATTTTGGGGTGGTGGGGGTGGAGTATTATCAAGAGGTAAAGTCTTGAAGGTTACCATTTTTTTGCCATCAACTGTTTTGAATAAATGGTTATCTGAATAAATTTTTACCCTGTATGTTTCCTCGGGTTTTAATCCCCTTATAGTTACATAGTGAGTATAAAATTTACCTTCACCGACCCCAGAAACTCTATCATCCATAAAGGCTGGTAATGTTTCTCTATCACTATTAACCACAACTACATAACCATTAACTGGTACTCTTGTATACCAAGAAATAGTAGCCCCCTTGGCCGCTAAATTAGTTACTGTTATATTTCGCGGCGCAATAGGTTCTAATGCCTGCGTTCTTAATCGAATTACCTTCGAGCCAGCTAATAGAAGAGTCATAAAAACCAACAAACCGGTCAATAGAAGAAATACTTTACTAAGTGCTTCTAGCGGAGTCTGGTAAACACCTGCCTTTTTCATCTCAATTCCTTACCAAAATTAAATAACCCTCCCCTATCTTAATGGGGAAATTGGGACCATAAAATTGATCATTTATCTTAACATTAGATTGCCAGACCTCATTCCCCAATTGATAGCGACTAACTTGAACTTCTTTAGCTTTTACTTCATTTAAAACTTCTTTAGAATCTCCCAAATTGACAGGTAGAGTTACTGCTTCCCACCGGTTTGCTGTTAACTCAAGTTTTTCTTTCTTTTGTGAGGCATTTTTGATTGGTATTTCCTTACTAACAGAGCCAATGGCATGTAAAAAGTAAGCGTGACCTGTTTTTAAAACCATCTTCTGAGCTTTAGTATTAGTTAGACTAATTATTTCCCAACGATTGTTCTTAAGATAAGCCATCATATCTACATTTATCTTATCTTTGTTAAAAAGCTCAAATACCTCTTTAGCTGAAAATGGCCTACTATAACTGGGCAGACCAACCAAATTCCACCCTTCATCCAAGTTCCAAATATAACTCTTTAACCTTGGAGAAAGGTTTACTCTCTTCTGTCCTGAACCACTTTCCAGCTTTAATACTGCTTCATAATTCACTGAAGCTGCTGTGGGCTCGTAAAGTGTTTCCACTGTCTTAAAACCAGGCGCACTTATCTTAATCTTATAACGTCCGCCTACAGGTAAAAGAAGTTTAACATGCCCATATTTATCAGCCTTAGTGGTTAAAACTAACTCACCATCTTCATTTCTTACCTCTACTCGCGCATTAGGAACATTAACACCCTCATCAGCATATACATCCCACCTGCTATTTCTTAGGCTCTGATTACCACTACCTTCCAACTGAAGATCTAAACCTGTTAAGGCAGAATCTATGGCAGAATCTATGTTAATATCCTCACTTGCACTCAGTTGTGAAAAATCATAGCTTAAATCCCACCCCACGCTACTAATTATATTCCCCAGCAATGGTAGACCTAGCTGGTTTAGGGTTCCTTTTAGGTCCACCTTACCTGCTCCTGTTATCCTAATTGAAAGGGTAGCTTGTCCATTACTGCCTAAGTTGTTCAAATCCTCAAGAGAAATATCCGCTACAAAAGGTTTGATAGTAATCTCCAAACCATCTGTCTGTACCTGAGCAGAGTAACTTTTCTGGCCGACTTTAATCTCAGCTACTCCGCTGACCTTAACTTTATTATTTCTCAAGCTACTTTCCACTAACTTTTCTATCTCCTTATGATTGTTTTGAAGGAAGGTGGTAATCGTATTCACTACTAAATTCGACTTCTTCGCCTCTTCTGGTAAGGCCCTTTCTACTGCCTCCCTCGTTATCCCACCCAAGCTGATTCTATATCTCCCCTCCGTAGTCTCAATATGCACTCCACTACCATTAGCTGCAACCGTCACTGTAGGCCGTTTTTCCTCACTTACCAGGTACCCCATAGCTAAAGCAACGGAAATGGCCTTTTGCGCCTCGTGGGGTAAGTACTTACTTACATCCAAATGGAATCTTTTAGTTTGTTCATTAGGTATAGTTTGAGTCTTAGGTTTTCCTTTTTCCCACCATTTCCATCTCACATCAGAATGGAAGGTTGCTTTTACTTCTATATCCTTTATGTTATACTCCGTACTTTTGAGGACCATGTTACTAATCCAATCATTAATATTAGGGGTAGTTAAACGCAGATGCCCTCCTTTAGGCTTTAACAACTGACCAGCACTAACTGTCTTTTTAAATACCTTTTCCTTTACACTAGGATCTGTATAACTCACTCTCAACTCTACATTAACATGGCCCGTTATCGAATCAATAAACATTAACTTATCTTTATCGACATTACTGTAATGAAAATAGAAAATACCATTATTGTAGGAAACTGTTGGAATAACCTGGGGCAGATTTTCTACATCTACTCCCGCTTTTCCTAATAATTCCCCTAACTTTTTGTTCCTCAACACCTTAGTAGCCGCTTCACTGATAACAGATTGATCAATGGTGATAGGTATTGTTTGGGTAGTTCCTGGTCCCCATAAGGAACAAGAACCTTGACTATTAAATTCTAAACATTTTTCATAATGAAATCTCACCTTGACATTAGTTTTAGGCTGATTAAATACATCTAAAAGATTCCCTACTAAGGTATTATCCCAACGAATCTGGTACTCATTTGTTTTATCCTCACCTCCTTTTATTTTCACACTGCAACCACCATTACATGTAACAGTCACTTCATTGGGTATAAGAGAACGCAGAATGGCACCCACTCGAGCTAGTTCGTTTTCGGAATTATTTACTTGACTACCATTTGACCCGACATTAGCATTGTTATTAGTATTCTCTTCTGGCTGGCTCGCTGGTTTAGATTGAGCTTCTTTCTTCTTATTTTCATTCTGAGCATTCTCGTATTTAGGGCTCATCTTTATATTTACCACGTAGTCACTTTTACTTTTATCGCTTATATCAACATTGGTCATAGTACTTTTATACCCCTTCTTGCTCACAGCTATGGCTATTGACCTACTCGCCGGAACACTGCTCCAATAACCCAAGGGGTTATAACTAACCGAAAGAGAAGGAATTTCCAAATCAATATAAGCTATTCCTTTCTCATCAGTCCGATATACTTTTCCTTTTACTCCTACCACCGCCCCCTGTAAAGGAACAGTTACTTCATTATAATAATAGAAGGGCAGTTTATACACTTTTACTATCAATCTTATCTGTCGGTTGCCATTCTTACTTGAATCAGAAGGACATTTTTCTTTTTTCCACCCATCTTCTGTACAAATATAAGTACAACCATTCTCCGAAGTTTCTTTTTTTCCAACCTCAGAACAAACTCCTCCTTCCTCACAATAACCCTCTTTACAGGTAGAAGCATTAGTCAATTCTTCTAAATTCACTATCGGCGGATCACCTTTCTTACACGCCTTAGTGGTTACTCTGCCTGGTTTCTCAAACGGCTGACCTTGAGAATTACACCACCGCTCTATCTTCACATACTTTCCCAAGTTACTATCGCAATCTGCCCGAACAAAAGAACTAATCATTTGTCCTTCTTTACCTTTACAATCACTTGAAGGTTGCCTCTCTTCTTGAGTATTTGTTTTCTGAGGCTTACAAACATCTAACTCTATATTCCTCTCTATAGTAGGTTGACATTTTCCATCTAATTTAACATGGTTAGCTTTACCGTTCGAAAGACATTCGTTCCACTCATCCCCTGGCTTATGGGCTGCCCGCCAATCGGCATAACCTAAATCAGCACATGTTTTGCTAGTTTCTGCCCTCACTGAGGTTAAAAACAACCCAGCCGGCGGGGTTATCAGATTAATAATAAGCAACAGGCTCACCAAGGAGCCAAAAATTTTCCACGCTTTCTTCATAATTTACTCACTTATTAAAACTAATAACTACCGTCGGATTAAAGAAACCCGGTTGGCTAATCGCCTTTTTATGACTACCTTCAGGTGTAAACGCTTCAACAACCAATTGATCATTTGAGGCCACTTTTAAATCACCAATATTAGCCACCCACATTCCCGAATTATCTGTTACTGCAGATACTTTAACAGCCGGTTCGGTTTTCTTGGAAATCAGCACCAAGGCATTAGCTACCCCTTTCGAATTGCCTTTTACTTGGCCTGAAGCAACCATTAACGAAGGCGGGGTATTCTTCATGGCTTTAGTTTTTATTTGCAGGTGAGCTACTTTATACAGCTGAGCTCCATTGGCAATAACAAAATTATAGGTCTTATCTGGTTGGAGTCCTTTCACTTCTGTTTTGTGAATAGATGATAACTGACCATTAGAAGAAAATTCATCTTCTGAACCCTCGATTCCAGGAAAAGCACCCAAAATCATTTTCATCCAATAACCAACCCTCGGGTTCCAATTATCTCTCTTTGCTACTAAAACTCTTCCATGAACCTTCTTATTTGTTTGCCACACTATTGTAGCTGAGTTAGGAGTCACATCAGTGACATAAGCAAGATTCGGAGGAGCTGTGGGAACTAACATCCCAATACTTATCACCCCTACTAACACCGCCACTCCTAAAATTCCTCCAATCCAGATATGCGAGTTAATTTTCTTCTGCATTACTTTTACTTTAAATTCTTTACACCTTCTTGTCAACATCCTTTCACATCTACTTATCCTCACCTTATTACAATATGTTTTCCATTCTCTCTACCCTAGCAATAAACCTCTTCCACACCATTTCTTTGGATTCTTCTTGGGGGTTACTTGGTGTCCTCAAACTCCCTTTCGCTGTCTCCTCTCCCATTACTTCTGAAATCAACTTTAACACCGCAGGGGCAATAAATATCCTTTTACTTACCTCCATTAAAGCGCCATCTCCCTTTACTGGAGGATAGGGAAGTTCATTAAGTTCTGAAACACCAAGCTTAAAAATATCTCTCAACTCTCCTACTGTGTCAATACCTTTGTCACTTGGTACTTTCTTCTTACTCCTCAATTCCTCTAAAATAACAAATCCTTCATCTACTAATGCCGCAGCTAGGCCAAACTTAGCCATCTGACGAAGAATTTGCCTTTGATTTTCTAATTCTCTGATTAACCCAGGGAATTTATTTATATCTGTCACCTTATTAATTACCTCTTTTATAGGTACCCTTAATTCTTCTCCTTCTATAAGGTAAGTCTGAACCACAACTGCTACTACCCGATCTAATTCTGAACCAGTTCCTAAACTTGGGAAAGAATCCTCCTCTCGATAAGGAATAATTTTCCCCTCGCCTTTTAGCCTAGACACACCCAACTTATAAAAAGCCCAAAAAACGGATAATAACTCTCTTCGCCAAGTAATCTTTATATCTTCAACTTCAACCGTGTTTTTTCCTTCTTCTAATTCATTCAATATCTTCTCTATTCTTAAAGCCTCTCCAATCCCTTTTATCACATCGTGTTTCCTTTCAAATCTCAACTTTGATATTATTTCCTCAGGCCCTTTTCTCTTAGTTTCTCCTTCAATATCAAAGCAACCTTCAGAAATCCCTGTCATTCCCAAATCTTTACATAACCTTTCTACCAGAGGTACATTCCAAGTCGTTATTTCCGACAAGGACACCCTCAAAACAGATGGAAATAAAAAACCTCTTCTCTCTTTCCATTTCTCTTTTCCCCATTGTGGCGACATTAAAACCTCCAACACAACCAAATATTCTTACTAATAATATAGGCATTCTCCCTTTATATGTCAATAATTCGTCTTACCCAATTAAAATCGGATTAAAAAGAAATATTTAAGTTAGAAAGTTCGTAAAGTCTATAAAGTTATAAAGTGAAAACTCCTTACGGAGTCATCCCGACTCGTCGGGATCTAGCGAAACATTGCGATGTTAGCTCTTCCCTTTTTCAGATCATTCTGAGCGGAGCGAAGAATCTAGCGAAGCGCAAAAGGTACTGGCACTTAAGTTTTTTCTAAGCTCTTACTTTACAAGGTTATTGATTGTTTTTAACCTAGTTCCTCTAACCTAGCTCCTAGTTCCAATCCCGTGCGCCTATCGGCTAGATCCTTCGTCGCTTTCCTCCTCAGGATGACCGGGGGAAAGGGAAGGGGGTAGCTTGTATGATAACCTGGACGGAGGTCGTACTTACTTTATAACCTTTGTATACTTAAGTAGTTCATAAATATTGCCTATCATATATTAATGAGCGTGTTTAAAAGGATTTACCAGGTGGTTCAAGAGATACCCAAAGGCAGAGTGGCTTCCTATTCTTGGATAGCTAGAAAAGTTGGAATACGAGATGTCCGTCTTGTTGGTTGGGCTCTTCATCGAAATCCGAATCCACAGACTATTCCTTGCCACCGGGTGGTTAAAAAGGATGGTAGTTTAGCTTCAGGTTACGCTTTCGGCGGACCCGAGAAACAAAAAATCCTCCTCCTCAAAGAAGGAGTAAGGTTTAAAAATAACCGGGTAAAGGAAGAATACTTCTTATAAAACCATTACTAAAACGGAGTAGACGGACTTTAATTTGGTCTAATTTTTAGAACCGCGACCTATCCTTTGCTGAGATAAGAGCTGTTTTTTTCTCTCCTCTTTCTTTTCTCCTCAACTTTCTTGCTAGAGTTCCTTTTTCTCTCTTTTCTTTTTCTATTAAATATCTCAAACCATCATTAATTTTAAAGTACATATAATTCCCTCTTCGTCCTAAAAAAAGCATTCCTTTTGAGTAGTATTGAGAATTATTGCCATATTCTTCACTCATCTGATGAAGTAGTTCAGGAGAAATACCGAGAGAGCCTATAAAAACAAAATGAGGCCGGTCCCATCCGAGAGGATGAAAGAAACCAAATTTTTCAGCCAGTTCAAGAACGGCAGGATCTAAGTTAGAAATTCTCCCATCTTTAGTAATCCACATATCAAGGGCAAAACCTGTTTGATGTTCACTTGTCCCTGGCGGAGCAGCGGCAGTTGGAGTTTCTTGATAAAGTTTGGCTTGAAGTTGATAGGAACGATAACCATAAATAATAGTCACCTTGTAGCCTACTTCATTAAGTTTTCTAACAAATTGGGTGAGAGAGGGAATAACTTCCTTGCGAAGCTGGATGTTTTTAGCTCCTTCTCCATATCTTAGATTTGGGTTCGGCGGCAAAAACCTTTTTACACTGACCAACCCCGGGGGTACATAACTCTCATCTAAGTCTAAAACACCATTCACCTCTGGCCTCTGAAGAATAGTTCCTATCTCACCGCTTTTAACTGGATGGGGAATCTCCTTTATCTTTCTTACTTCAGAACTTATCTCTTCTTTGGGTGAAGGCTCATCCTTCTTTTTATATTGTGGTCTAGATTGATGAGGATAATGTTTCCTCGGTCCAGTTTTTTCCCTAACAGTTTTCTGATCTTGTCCCTCTGTTCTTTCTATCCCTATTCGCGGCCCTCTTTTACTTATCCTAATAATCTTTTCCTTCTCTCCTCCTCTTTCAGCTCCAACAGGCTTTAAAATATGAGGACCAGCTCCACCAAACAACAACTCACTTGTAATCACAAATGAAAGACCTGCTTGAACAAGCCTCTTCCCTCGTACTTTAAACACCCCTTTAAACTTAGAAACTAACTTCTTTATCTCTATTTTTGACAAGCCTATCTTTTCTTGAATTTCTTTTTCTTCCTGGCGACGCAACCCCTCAAATACCTCTAAAAACTGCCCATATTCTTCGATGCCCTGCCGCTCCCGCCATAGACGGGCTAATTTAGCTACCTCGGCAGCAGACATACCTTTTTTTGTCTCAACTTGATAACCCTTAATATAGGTAAGTTGCTCTTGAACCACCTTTTTATCAGCTAGATATCTTATCTTGGCAGATAAGGAACGATACAGTCGAGTCAATCTCAGTAGTTGACCCTGTTTTCTTGGGAAACCATCTCCCTTAACCTTACTTAGCTCTTCTTTCTGGCGGAGATAAAACCATCTCACAGCCTGATACATAATCTCCAAGTTATCTCCAGCTTGTTGTTTAAACAAGCCAAAAAACTCATCTCTTGACTCTCTTCCTTTTCTACCAGAAACGAAGGGAAATTCATTCCAATGAATTTGAAGCCAATTTACTAAAGAGACAACCTCATTCCCCTTATTTTCAACTTCACCCGTAAAACGCTCACTCATAAACCTTCCTCATCTTAGTCTCAAATTCTTTTCTTATTTTCTCATCTAGTCCAGGGACTGTTCTTTGAGCATGTTGCCAAGCCTCATTAACCTTATCCTTCTCCAAAAGACCTAAAAAATGAGCCCTTTGATCTTTATCTAATTTTTCAAGAATCAACCTTAAAGACAAAGTACTTAATAAGTTTTCAATTTCTCCTTCGACCTCTCTCAATAATGGAGAACTCTTCTTCTTATTTTTACCCATAGAGCAATTATTCCTTATACTACTTAAAATTTACCTCTACTTTTCTTTCTTCTTTAGTTGCCAGGTTCTTTAAGGTCAGATACTTACCTTTTTTCTCATCCGGGCCAAGAAAAATAACTTCCTTTGCCCCTAAACTTAGGGCATATTTCAACCCCTTTTTGAGAGCTTTAGAAGCATCTGGGTAAATCAGGACCTTTTTCCCCTTACGTCGTAAAATATCAACCACCTTAAAGGCGTAGTCAAAAACCTTTTCATCTAAAACTAAAACAACCATCTCCAAATCAGCCGCTTTTTTCTCTTTTTCTTGAAGAACCTCAACCAGCCGATCTAAGCCTATCCCTACTCCCACCGCTGGCAGATAGTCAGAGCCTTGTCTTATTAATTTGTCATAGCGGCCACCACCAGCTAAAGAAACATTTTGATTAGAGGTCTTAACCTCAAAGATTAAACCTGTATAGTAATCTAAACCCCGCACCAGATAGGGAGAAAACAGAAACTTAGCTTTTACCCCAGGCTGGACCAAGGCAATAGTTTTTTCCAACTCTGCTGTTGGCCGAGCCTTTTTGAAAAGCTGCCAAAGCTTCTTAATAACCGAGACTCTTAATCCCATTTCCTGAAGCTGGGATTGAACTTCATCAACAGCAATTTTATCTAACTTATCTATTATTTGAGCCACCCTTAAATATTCATTTTGAGGAACCCCTGCTTCTTGAAAAAGAGAGTAAAGCAGTTGGCGGGAGTTGTAATAAACTGTTACTGATAGACCAAGCTTGTCAAACAAGGCAGCTGTCAACCAGAGAATCTCGGCATCTGAAATGTCACTTGCATCACCAACAATATCAAAATCAATCTGGACAAACTCCCGATATCGCCCTTTCTGAGGTTTTTCTGCTCGAAATGATGGTTGAATTTGATAGCGCTTAAAAGGCAGGGCTGGGCGAAAACGGTTCACATATCGAGCGAGAGGAACCGTCTGATCATAGCGCAGGGCTACTTGGCGGCCACCTCGATCCGTAAAATCGAAGATTAATTTATCTGCTTCTTGGCCATACTTCCCCATCAAGATTGATCTATACTCAACAGTGGGCGTCTCAATAGGGAGAAAACCAAATGACTCAGCCAACTGTCGAGCAATTTGGATAACCTCCTGCCGTCGTTGGGCTTCAGTTGATTGAATATCCCGAAAACCACGAGGTGGTAAAAAATTGTTACTACTCATATCTATGATTATACCTGGTTAATGGAACTAGGAACTAGGTTGGAAAATAACCAATTATCAAATTCCAAGTATCCAAACAATACCCAAATTCCAATGATCAAAAAAAACAGAACTTAGATCTTGGTTTGTTAACGAGTCATCCTAAGGAGCCAGAGCGACGAAGGATCTAGCGAAGCGCAAAAGAATGGGCACTTTAGGTTGGGAGCACACCCGTGCGCCTTCAGCTAGATTCTTCCCCTCCGTTTCGGAGGGTCAGAATGACGCGGAGCGGGGGAAAGTAGTTCGTTCTAAGGATGACTTCAAGAGATGAAACATAATATCCTCTCGGGTCATCCTGAACGAGCCGAGAGGCGAAGTGAAGGATCTAGAGAGCGGAAGCGAGCGCAAAGGTACTGGCACTCAGGCTTTCTTACCTCTGACTGAGTTCCGAGTTCCAAGTTCTGTCTTATTTGAAAATTGATCATTGATAATTGGTCATTTTTACGAAGTTCTCTTCTCCCCCATTACCAATAAGCCACTCATCTATAACTCCTTCTTTCCTTACTTCCTGGAAACGTTCTTGGGGCATTAGCAAGTGGCTCAAGCAAACCAAAACATACTTGGCTTTCATTTCTTTTAGTTTTTTGGCTGTTTTTAATAAAGTGCCTCCTCTTGCACTAAAATCATCAATAAGAACAATTTTCTTGTTCAATACACTTGGTCCATGGTAGCCCTCAAATTTTATCTTTCCATTATGTCTATCACGCTTTTTGACAAACCAGCCGACTAATAACCCTAACCTTTTTGCTAGTTGAGTAGCCCTTTCTGAACCCCCCTTATCTGGTGAAACTACTAGCCATTCATTGCCTACCCTACCCTTTAATTTTTTCTCAAACCAAGGTAAAAAGGACAAATGAACAACCGGCTTAGTAAAGTAACTCAATGACTCTATATGATGTAGATCATAAACCACAAACTCATCTACCCCCGCTGCCTCTAATAAACGGATCACCAATCTCATCGACAATGGCTCCCCTTCCAAGAAGACCTTGTTTTGAGGCGAGTAAGGAAACCACCAAGCTTCAAGAACAACCCTTTTAACCCCTAACTCTTTAAGAGCATCAACCGTCAAAAGAGTTAGAATTAAATTTCTATTAATCTGAGGATAAAAATGAACCTTCAGAACTACTCTCCTAAACTTTTTTATCTCTGGGGGAACCAAAACTTTTAACTCACCGTTAGAAAAAGTAACCACCTCAACTTTTTCTTGAACCTCTGGCCATTCCTGCCAACTTAAAGTTATTTCCTTGCCCTCCATTTTATTAATAATAGCAAAAATTAGTTTAGGTGGGATCAAACCTACAAAAAAATCACTTTTTCTCACTTACTGAATTATTCCTCTTCTTCCAAACCACATATCTCTCATCAACCTTCCCTGTAACCGGATCAATCACCACCGTAACTCGTGCTTTTCGCATCCGCTCGATTATCTCCTCCTCGGGTTTAGATAGTCCTTGCACTCCCTTATAACCAAATTGCTCAAGAATACCAAATTCGCTAGGAAAAGACTCCCCGTAAACTGCAATCTTGCCTTCAGAAGTAATCCCCACCACCCCGGGAAGATTTGTAAAGGGAAGGAAAACAGGAGTAGTGCGCGGATCATTTATGTCAACCTTTTCATACAATCGTGCAAACAGCGCAGCAGCCCGCGCGTGCTCTCTTTCTAATTCTTCCTTTGAAGGATTTGTTACATTGCTATGATTATTAAGATATCGAAGTTGCTTTAAGATATCACCACTATTTCTAGGAAGACTGGGATTAAGCGGAATTTTTTTAACCTTACCATCAGGGGGAACGATTAAAAGCGAATAGTTAAAAGGTAAAACCGCATAGTCACAATAGTCGCAATTTTGTTTATCCTCCCCCTTAACAAAAATTA
>WFRL01000041.1 GCA_015486555.1 Candidatus Microgenomates bacterium
AAATATGTCTTTCACGAGCCAAGTCGATAGGGAAAGAAAGAAAAAATATTTATTTTGGCCGTTTAACTAAGCCGTTAATTAATTATCTAAGGGAAGAAAAAAATAACCAAGGTGAATTTTATCTTTGTGGTCGCCATTTAATAGTTGAAGCACTAAAAACTCTTCTTCTTAAAGAAGGAATAAGAGAAGAACAAATCTTTTTTGAGAAGTTCTAGGCTATGGCCCTCATTAAAAATTAAAACTGGGTAACAAAAAAATTAGCCGGTAGTTGGGAAAAAGAATGGAAAACGCGAACCGTTTTGGTTGTTTTATTTAAGGTAGAAGCAGTAGATTTAACCCAACCTCCTTGCCATGGTTTAAGATTTTCTGAGTCAGCTTTGAAACCTACTTTTGTCCCATTATAGAAGGGGCGGGCAATGAGCAGTTTAGCTTGAGAATAGTTGCCAATATTAATTGCTTCGCTACTCTTAAGTTTGTAATTAGCTCCATCAATAGTATAGTTGCCGGATGAGGAAGGGGAGAAACCGTTACCCTCAATTTTTGAGGAGTTTGAGGAGCCGGAACAGGGTTCATAGAGCCACTTTTTAATCTTGGGAGGGTCATCATAAAGGAGGGTTAATTCGAGGGCGGAGGTGGTCCGTGGTGAGTCGCAGCTTTCATCTGTGTTTTGCCAGTAGACAGTTAGATCGCCTGTATAATAATTAGAAAAACCGGTGCTCTTATCATAATTAGCTAAATATAAAGTGTACTGTTGGTCTTTGCCAACTTGGGGGGTGGAAAATTCAGAGCCGGTGGTAGTTTCAATAGTTGTTTTACCGGTAAAATTCTGGAAATTTTTATTATTGCCAAGGTCACTAATGTTTGTTTCCTGGCCGGTTTTAAGAGTATATTCAATACCAGCTTCAGCAGCGGCTAGGGCTTTTTGGCTATCTTCCTCCATTTTAGTAATTTTCGTTTCGGTTATCGCTTGGTATGACGCTGAAAGAACAATGGTTAAAACAGTAGCCAACAGCATAACCACGATTAAGAGAGTTTGGCCCTTGTTCTTACTTTTCATCCTTATCTAAGCATTTGCCAATCAAACTTTATCGATGATAGATAGGGAAGGAGATCAAGATACATTTTTGGTTGGAAAACAATAAAAAAAGAAGGTTTAGAAGAATCGTCGGTCCGATTTCTTTTCTTAGGATTAATAGAGTTGTTAATAACAAGATTACCTTTTATTTTTAGAGGAGTGGCTGATTCATCAACATCATAAGCGAGATCGGCGTTGTCAGCGATAAGAATACCATCAACCTCGTCAACGCTAGATTTGATTTTTATCTGACCGGTTGATAGAAGAGCAATACTTTCTCCGCCAGTATTAAAATTGTTGTCAATAGTAATATCACCATCAGCAATGACAACGAGGGGTGTTTTACCACTAATATTATCATCACTTATAGTTATGTTGCCGCTGACAATATTAATTTTATCTTTTTCTAGATCGCTAAGATCACTTTGGGCAGCAAAGTAGTCTTTTTTTGATTTGGCGTAGCTAAGGAAGTCGCTCACATTGACAACCATTGAGGATGAATAATTAAGATCACGCCAGTTTTTGGTTGGGTTTGAATATTGGCCAGTACCAAGATTAATATCGGCTGGTGAACTAACAACTCCCCCTTCACCAATGATTAAATAAGGATTGGAATTGTCATCTTGACTATCGTAGGCGTTTACTAAAACTGGAAAGACATTGTCTCTCCCTACTTTACTGTTAAAACTAGTATCTTTTAGTTTGAACCAATCAGGAACGGGTGTGGGGGTTGGTGTGGGCGTGTTGGTGGGGGTTGGTGTGGGTGTGTTAGTAGGAGTTGGTGTAGGTGTGTCGGTGGGGGTTGGTGTCGAAGAAGGATCAGGTTCAAGGCCGAAGTCTACTTCAGCATCGCTGACAGTTACTGATAGGCTTGGTCCTGAAATAGGGTTTGTATCATCCCAGCCAGAATGACCGCTGAAGCTATATCCGGAAGGAGAGGCACTAATAGTTACGGTGTGGCTTGTTGTGGTTGTGTCAGTCAGAACCACTTTATAGAAATTACAACTTGATTGGCTAGTAAACGGATAAGAATTGCCATCAACACTAACAATAACATCACCATCATAGCAAGTCTCACCGTTATCTTTTTGGCCATTTCCGTTGCTGTCAACAAAGACATTACCATAGAAAGCTTTACAAATGATTGGAGTGGTTGTCCAAGAGGAAAAATTAGTACCGTCATAACTTACACGCGCTAGGATTTTTTTATTAGAGGGGAGGCGAGTACTACTTGATTCATTATCTTTATGAGTAAGGAAAAGCGTTCCTGAATTATACCAGTCATTAAACCAAAATTGATCGCTAGTGCCAGTAGAATCATCTTTGTCTCGTGTTTTAACTTGAACTAAACTAGAGGCGGTATTAGACCAGGTAACATTAACAGCAACTGAGGCAGAACTAGGATTACCGTTGCTGGAAGGGGCTATCACCATAGTATTTTCACTTCCACAGCTAAGCTGGGGTGGTTGGATAGTGGCTGGAGTAGAAGT
>WFRL01000042.1 GCA_015486555.1 Candidatus Microgenomates bacterium
GTCCCATACGGGACGCCGGTTTTCAAGACCGGTTCCTTAACCATTCGGAGCACCCCTCCTTAAGTAGTCAAACTTATTATATATTATCTATTTGGAACTAGGTAAAAAACTACCTCTTGACAAACTACTATTTTGGGTATATATTCATAATACTATGCCGAGAAGAAGAAAACATCGCTGGATAGGCTTTCGACCCGAAGTCCACCAATTTCGGCCGGTAACCAAATCCAACCGGCCGGCTCTGGACTTGAGAGCTGATGAGATCGAAGCTATTCGCCTGGCTGATTTTTTGGGTTTAGACCAAATCAGCGCTGCCAAGCAAATGGGGATATCTCAAAGCACTTTCCAGCGCCTAATTAAAGAGGCTCGACATAAAATTGCTACCGCTTTAATAACTGTTAGAAAAATTAATTTGAAAGGAGGTGATGAAGATATGCCAAGACTAAATCGTGGTCGGGGACAAGGCCAAGCTTTTGGTCCTGGTGTTGGTGGTTACTGCGTTTGTACTAATCCTAAGTGCAACTACCGCCAACCACATCAACCGGGCCAACCCTGTTTCCAACTTAAATGTCCTAAATGTGGCAGCCCAATGATTCGAGAGGAAGCAGCCCAAGTTTTAGAAAACAAATAAAACCCAAGACTCTGAGGGGGGACTCCTCTCAGAGTCTGGGTCATTTTGTCAGGAACCAAATTAAAAGGAAAATTCCAAAAAGGATTCTATACCAACCAAAGGGGGTTAGGTTGTATTTCTTGACATATCTTAAAAACAACCGAACCGTCACAAAGGCTACTATAAACGTCAGAACAAAAGAAAAGAGCAAAAGAGAAAAGTAGTGAGAACTAAACGACTGATAATGCTTCAAGAAATCAAAGCCGGCTGCCGCCAGCATAACCGGCAGAGCGGTTAAAAAAGAAAACTCAACCGCCGTTTGCCGAGATAGACCGGAAACCATACCGCCAAAAATCGTTGCTCCTGACCGGCTGGTGCCGGGAACCAAGGCCAAAACCTGCCACAAACCAACTTTCAGAGCTTGCCAGTAGCTTATTTGATCCATTACTTTTACTTTCGGAGCCGGCCGACGGCTGTAAAAATACTCCAGAACTATAAAAGCAACCCCGCCGATGATAAACATCGTAGCCACCACCGGAATTAAAAATAAACTCTTAATAAAATGGGCAAATAAAAAGCCGATTAAGCCGACTGGAACGAAAGCAACTAAAACCTTTAACCACAAAGAAAGTTTTTTGAAGGATATTTTATCTCGATAAATAACAACTATGGCCAAGATGGCTGCTAACTGGATAATTACCTCAAAAGCTTTTAAATTCTCGCCTTGGACCATCTTTAAAAAACTAGAGACCACAATCATATGGCCAGTTGAGGAAATGGGCAAAAACTCCGTCACCCCCTCCACTAAAGAAAGAATCATAACACTAAAAAGATTCATAAGCACATTTTAGCACTGAAACAGCATCA
Source organism: Candidatus Microgenomates bacterium (assembly GCA_015486555.1). Lineage (GTDB taxonomy): Bacteria > Patescibacteriota > Microgenomatia > JAADGY01 > JAADGY01 > S014-63. Next base: position 1,478 of record WFRL01000042.1, read on the forward strand.
TTTTTGCAGTTTTTCCTTAATTTTCTTTCTTATCATTATAACTACTTCATCGCCGACGTCGTTTGTGGACCAAACAGGTGGTGCTCCATAAGTAGCATCAATCCATTCTCTTCCAGCGAAAAAACGAGAGTTTTTATACCTTGGGATACCATGAAGATGCAAATGGTGCAAATTATTCCCCATCTGCCAATAATTAAATTTATCAGGTTTAAAGACCTCAATCTTTTGTAACGCCCCTTCAATTTCCTTCATCACCTTCCGTAAATTGATCAACTCTTCATCATCCAATTCTGAAATCCTTTCCACCCCTTGCCGTTTAGCAAAGATAATATAACACCCCAAAGTATGCTGTCGGTAACTTACCTCCAAAACCCAATGTTTATACCCCTTAAGAAAACCTTCTTTATACTTCCCTTCAGGATCCCAAAACCGCTCGAACATAATTCATTCTATATTATTACGAGCCCGGCTCGGAAAACCCGGCTCGTCAATCCACTAACAATTACCTCTTAAGCTAAATTATTCTCTCCTAAAAATCGTAACCCCAACTAAGCTAATATCGTTTTTATCATATGGGCTTTCCATTTCTAAAAGAATCTTTCCACTAAATCCTGGATCGATTATTCTCGAGGGCCCATGAAAACCTCGTTGGGGTAAACTTCCGAACACTAACCAATACTCTGTGGCTGGAACTACAATAGGTTCTGTCTCTCCCAAAATGAAATTGTTTGTATTAAAAAACAATCTACTGGGTGAAACCCATTCTAAATCAGGGGCAAATTTGTTTAAAACCTCCTTCCTTGGCGTTCGTACTAACTCACTTACATTAATAGTTCCAGAATGAGGAGGTAGAATCGCCACCCTTCTAACTTTTAAAATTTTAGTTTCTTCAGCATTCACCCCAGGCATATATACTCGTCCGATCGGGATTTTTGTCTTTGAAGGAAAAAGAAAAGTATTTGGTCCATAATTCATAATATGAAGTCTTAGTTGGTCTGAAAGAGTAATATAAAAATCAAGCCCCAAACGAGCTAAAGTAGATTTTGGACTAAGGTTCAAAAGATTAAAATATGGATAGGACTGAAACAACAAATTTCGGATGTCTATATCAGCTAAATCCTTCTCATCTATTTGTGCCTCCAACTCTTCAACTATCCATTGTATCGGATCAAATGAAAAACTCGGGTTCTCAACCATAATATCCTGTTGAGGTCTTATTTGTATTTCTTTTGGAAAATAAAGTTCTAAATCCTCTTGATTTACTCTAAAAAGCAAATTTTCTGGCTTAATTATAGAAAGAATATTATCGACCAAATTTTGAACTTCAGTTGTCTGTGGCATTTTTATATATAATTACGAGCCCGGCTCGGAAAACCCGGCTCGTCAATCAATTAACAAATATTTGACTTTAGCTAATTCTCTTTGGAATTCTTTCCTTTCCATAACGTAACTGTGGTAATCCTGAGGGTCCTTAAAGAAAGCCATCACCTCAGTTATTTCAAACGGAGGCTGCGATTCGCCTTTTAGGTAAAACTCATAGGAACTAAACCTATAATCTCGCGGATCTTCTACAATACCTGCTGTCACGGGATTAAGGTGAATGTATCGACTTAGATGTACCAAGTGCTCATCCTCATCAATATGAATGGCCTTAAAACGATTCTCAAACAAGCTGCCTACTTTCTTAAACTTGATATTGTAATAATGAGAAAAAGAGGTCAAACTTTTATGCATGAAGACTTCAATACCCTTATCCTTTTCTTGTCTTAATAATAAGTGGATGTGAGTGGGCATAATACAATAAGCTATTATCGTGGCCAAACGATCTTTGAAATCTAATTGGACAGCTGTCTTGTCTTTTAAATTTCGGTAGAGTGAAAATTTTAAGGGCGGATGAGCTAGAGTATAGTAGATTAACACTTCTTCCAATAATTTAGCTAAGAACAAGTCTTGGAAAATGGGTGTCTGCCAATTGACTCTAACAATTATGTGATAATACTCACCGTTCTCCAATTGGGTCTGACGAATAGGCATACCTTTTTTATATCATAATTTGGTTTTTATTGACGAGCCGGGTTTTCCGAGCCGGGCTCGTAAATGGCGCCAGGATTTGATTCTTTTGTGATCGCCGGATAAGAGTACTTCTGGAACCTTCCAGCCTTTGTAATTAGCTGGGCGAGTGTATTGAGGATAATCTAAAACTGGCCGACCTTTTTCATCATATTCATTAAATGATTCATGTTCTAGTGATTCAGGTGTGGACATAAAACCCGGCAACAAGCGAGATACAACTTCAATGATTACCATCGCTGGCACATCACCTCCATTAAGAACATAATCCCCTATTGAAATAACTTCATCAACTAGATGCTCCCTTATTCTCTCATCAAACCCTTCATATCGCCCGGCCAATAAAATCAACCAATCATAACCAATTAACTCCTTAGCTTTTGATTGGTTAAACCGTTCTCCCCTTGGGGATAACATAATCACTTTACCCTTACCTTTTTCTTTTAATTTAATGGCTTGAATCGCTTTATCCACTGGTTCAATCATTAAAACCATCCCCGGCCCGCCGCCGAACGGCCGGTCATCTACCGTCTTATGCTTGTCCGTAGTAAAATCCCGTAAATTATGAAGATGGACTTCCACAATTCCTTTGTCAATAGCCTTCTTCAAGAGACTCTCCTCCAGAAAACCCTTGAAGATGTTGGGGAAAATAGTAA
>WFRL01000043.1 GCA_015486555.1 Candidatus Microgenomates bacterium
ACACTCACACTTGGGATCACACCCCTGCGCCTTCGGCTAGATTCTTCGCTGGGGCTCAGAATGACCCGTTTAAGGGAAGAGCTAGTGTCACAGCGCTAACGCTAGATCCTTCGCGGGGCTCAGGATGACCGGAAAAAAGGAAGAAGCCAATCTCTTTTGCGCTTCGCTAGATCCTTCGTCGCTATGACTCCTCAGGATGACAGAGAAAAAAGAGGCGGCTCGTTCAGGATGACTCGTTAAGATACTAAGATCTGAGTTCCAGGTTCTGAGTTCCGAGATCTAAGTTCTAATAACTGTATAATAAATTATGTTTAAGTTTGGCCCACGGTTAGCCTTGGACTTTGGCAGTTATGAAAGCCGCTTTTATCTGGCTGGGAAAGGGGTAGTGCGAGTTGAACCTACTCTTTTGGCCGTTGATGAAGATAACCGCGTCTTAGCTCTAGGAAGAGAGGCTGAAAAAATGTTAGGTAAAACACCAACTGATATTCATCTCTCTAGACCAGTTCAGCGGGGGAGAATAACTGATTATAATCTAAGCCAGTTATTCCTTTCCTACTTTTTCAAACTTCTAGCATCGGTAAATTGGTTTATCAGACCTGAGGTTCTTATCTCTATTCCTGCTTCTCTTACTCCTGTTGAGAAAACAGCTCTGATTGAAGCGACATTGGCTAGTGGGGCTCGGGTAGTTCACCTGGTTAATCAACCCATAGCAGCAGCTTTGGGTTTACAAATCCCTTTAGCAGAACCTCAAGGAAATTTGATTCTTAGCTTTGGGGGTGGAGTAAGTGAGATAAGTCTAGTTTCTATGGGAAATGTTATAGCTGTTCGACAAGCAGAGTGGGGGAGTAGTGATATCGACCAAGCCATTGTAGATCATTTTTTAAAGAAGCATAAATTAATAATAGGTCAAAAAACAGCTGAGAAGATAAAACTAGTTTTAGGTTCTCCTTTGCCCTTAACTTTAGCCGAGAAAGAAGGATTGAAAAGAATGAGTAAAGAGGATTCGTTATTTCTCAGAGGAGATGAACTTTTTATAGAGGTAGGGGGCCGAGATGAATTTACAGATCTACCTCGGAGAGTAAAAATCTCAGCCGACGAGATAACCCAAGTAATTTCAGAGCAAATGAAAATTCTCCTTAAAATAATTGCTGAAATAATGCACAACATTCCACCAGAATTGATAACTGATGTTATGGATAAAGGTATCGTTATTATTGGTGGGGGAGCACTTCTTCGGCACTTAAGTGAATTTCTAACTTCCCAAGTAGCTATTCCTTGTTATCTGGCTGATGATCCTGCCTCTGTTATTATTCGTGGGAGTGGTCAGGTTGTAGAAAATCTAGATTACTTCAATGCAGTTTTAAGTTAAAATATAGAACAATGAAGATCATCCATCAGCGAGTTATTATTGCTTCTTTTTCTCTTGCTTTGTTAATAGGTCTTACTATCCTAAGTGTTAAGTTCCTTCAAGGCTACCGCTTGGACATTAATAAGAAAAAAATAAAGTTGACAGGATTGTTGGTAGTTAAAAGTCAACCTCTAGCAGCTCAACTTTATCTTAATAATAAACTAAGTGGAGCAACCGATGTTAGCTTAAGCTTACCTGAGGGAAAATATGAAGTCCGCCTAACCAGGCCAGGCTATCAATCATGGAGTAAGAAGATTACTATTAAGGATGGTTTAGTTACTCAAGTAGTAGCTACTCTTTGGCCGCTCTCTCCGGATTTATCAAAGATTACTTATGCAGGGGTACTTAAACCAATTCTCAGTCCCAGTGGTAATGAAATTGCTTATATCCTGCCCAACTCAGAAGCAATAAATGATTGGCAACTTCAACCAGGGGTGTACATATTGAGTTTGTCTCCTAGGGGAATTCTGAGTAAGAAAAAGTCTCGACTCATAGCCAGGAACTCCTCTTCAGTTAATTTTGGGGAAGCTAAGGAGCTTATTTGGTCCCCCGACGGCTCTAAGATTATGGCAGTGTTTGCCAACCAAGTTTTTCTTCTTTCTACTACCTCTTTACCAGATAACCTTCCCCTTTTAGATATTTCTTACCAAAAAAAGAGTCTTCTTAATTTGTGGAAAAAACAAAAAGAAATTCAGAAGAAAGCTCTTTTCGAAAAGATAAAAAAACCTCTTTCTTCTACTTTAGCTGAAAAAATTAGATTAATTGATGTTTCTTCTGACGATAATTTTCTTTTTTATCAAGCGACGGGAAGTGCTCAACTAATGCCGATTATTAAGCCACCTTTACCAGATTATGGTCATTTAACGGAGGAAAGAGACTTAAAAAAAGGAAGTTATTATGTCTACGATATAAAAAATGACAAGAATTACCTAGTTTTTTCTCAGAAGAAAGTAGAAGAAAACACCAATTTTTGGTGGATGGCTGATTCCCAACATCTTCTCATTGCTCAAAAAGGAAGAGTTTCGGTAGTTGAATATGACGGTGGTAATTTAACCACTGTTTTTACTGGTACATGTGAACCTGATTATATATTCCCCTCACCGACAGGGAAAGATATTATTGTTTTAACGTCTCTTAATCCTACCCAAACTAGTTTCTATAACCTTTATAACCTCAGTTTGCGTTAAGCTTTGACTTTTAAAGACAAGATTAGATAATAAGAATATGAAGTGGTTGCCTATACAGTTGGACTGGAGGGTTGGAATAAAGTTGGGAAGTTGGCAAACAGCTTTCCTGGTGGGGAAGGAAACAAAGAGAGTGCCAACGGTAGTGGCTTATGATAAGAAACAGAAGAAAATAGTCGGGGTAGGGGAAGTAGCTAATCTAATGTGGGGAAAAACCCCACCAACAGTCTCTGTAATTCGTCCTATAAGGAGAGGAGAAATTATTGATCCAGAAAAAGTTCTAGCTTTTTTAGAAACTAATCTTTCTGGTCTTTATCTTAATTCTTCTGTTAAATCCTTACTTCAGTTGGATTCTACCGCTTATGTTAGCTATAGTCCGCATACGACGGTTGTTGAACAACGGTTTTTAAGTCGAGTTTTTCAAAAGGTAGCTTTTAATAAAGTATTTCTCTTAGATAAACTCCTTCTTGCCCTAATAGGAATGGGAATTGATATCTCCCTACCTCAGGGTTTTTTCCTCTTGTATATTGGTAGTCAAACAAGCTACATTACCCTTTTTTCTTTAGGAGGGAAGGTTTTTGAATTCTATCTCCCACAAGGAGGGGAAGATGTAACTAATGCTCTAGTGTCTTATCTTCGCCGCCGCTATACTCTTCGAGTAAGCTGGCAAGCGATGGAAGGAATTAAGAAAAGACTATCGAGAGGAAAGGCTTTTCCTATCTACGGATATGATCTGGAAAAACGAAGAATGCGAAGTATCCAGTTAAGTTATAATGAAGTAAAGGAAATTTCCTTTTCAGTTTTAAGTGATATTATAGCTAAGCTTCGTTTTAGTTTTAATCAGCTTCCGCCGGAGTTTGTAGCTGACGTAAATAGAAATGGACTGTTTTTAGCTGGAGGAGGGACACTAAGTGCGGATTTGGCTAGTTTTCTAACTGATGAATTTAAGATTGTTGTTAATACTTTTGCTCAGCCTGATCTCCTAGTTAGTCAAGGTTTAAAAGAAGTTTTAGCTCAACCAGCTAAGTATGAAAACTTTTTCCTAAACTTTTAAGGGGGGAGATGAATCTTTATCTTAAATTTCTCTCAATTCGAAAAAAAAGATTACTTATTAGTGGTATGGTTTTTTTATTCTTTTTAAC
>WFRL01000044.1 GCA_015486555.1 Candidatus Microgenomates bacterium
AATTAAAATTAAGATTTTAAAATTTGTTTTGATTAAAAACCTGCCTGTCGGCAGACAGGTTAAAAATTTTAAATTAAAAATTAAAAATTTAAAATTAAGGTGTGGTGTTATCATAACTTATGACAAAATTTGTCTTTTTTTCCTCTTCTAAATTTGGCCTTCCTTTACTTAAAAAGCTTCAAAAAGAATTCGCCTTAGCAGCAATCATCAGTCGAGCTGATAAGCCTAAAGGACGAAAACAAGTCCCTACCCCCACTCCAATCTCTGAGTACGCTCTCAAACAAAGTATTCCTCTCTACCGACCAAAAAAGATAACCCCTCAACTTATCTACCAGTTGCCTCAAACAGAGTTTGCTTTCCTCTTTGCTTACGGTAAGATTATTCCTTACTACCTTCTTAATTTCTTCCCCAAGGGGATAATAAATCTTCATCCTTCCCTTCTCCCCAAATACCGAGGGCCCTCTCCTGTTCGTTCAGCTCTCATCGATTGTCAAAAGGAAACTGGTTATTCTTTTATGCTCTTGGAAAAAGAACTGGATAGCGGACCAATCTTATTTCAAGAAAAAGTGCCTATCTCAGCTACTGACAATTGGCAGTCTTTGACAGAAAAGATTGTTGGTCGAGCTCTGCCTCAACTTAACTCTATCATTAGAAAATATCTTCAAGGAAAAATTCATCCTAAACCGCAGGACCACTCCCAAGCCAGCTACACCAAAAAAATAACCCATCAAACAGCCTTCTTAGCTGCAGAGACGGAACCAACAAAAGCAGTTTGCCTTATTCAAGCTATGTCTCCCTACCCTGGAGCTTACATCTCCGTTCAGATAAACAACCAAAAAAGAGAGCTAAAAATTCATCAGGCTACGGCAGTTAATAATTTACTTAAACCACAAATTGTTCAACTTGAAAGCAAAAAACCTGTAAGCTGGAAACAATTTCTAGATGGCTACCCTCAAGCTAAATTTAGTTACCCTCGACTAGCTTATCTTAATTAGCCCGGCCTTATACTTTCTCAAACATTTAGTACACAGTTTTACTGTTTTAGTCTGACCTCCTATCTTCACTTTTACCGAGTGGAGATTAGGTTTTGACCAATGATGGGTGCGCTGTTTAGAGTGGGAGACTCGTAAAATATGCTGCGCCCCCTTGCCACAGATATAACATTTATTCATTTGTCTTTCCTTTAATTTCAATAACTTGGTGGACCTGGCGGGAGTCGAACCCGCGACCTTCCGCATGCCATACGGACGCTCTAGCCAACTGAGCTACAGGCCCTTTTCTACTTCTACTATTTCAATTTCTTAACTTCTTTATGTAAGGTGTGCTTCTTACATTGTGGACAGTACTTTTTCAATCCTAATTTCTGATTAGTATTTACTCTATTCTTCTCACTAACGTAGTTTAGCCGCCCACATTGGGAACATTGCAAACCAACAATTATTCGATTGCCCTTTTTAGCCATAACCTATATTATACTTGATAATTTCTTCCTGTCTATGAGCCGAGGAGCGGACTCGAACCGCCGACCTCTCCCTTACCAAGGGAGTGCTCTGCCAACTGAGCTACCTCGGCAACAAAACTATTATACGATAATACATCACACCGAGGTGTGATGAATTTGGAACTTGGAGCTCAGAACTTAGAAAGAAAGCACCAAATCACAAATTCCAAGGATACAAACAAGAATAAATCCTAAATCCGAAATCCTAAGCTCCAAACAAACCTGCCTGCCGGCAGGCAGGTTCTAAGCTCTTCCGCCACGGCGGATCCGCCTTGGGCGGAAAATCCTAAATTCTAAACAATATCGAAATCCTAATGACCAAAATTCTAAACCTTTTTAGGAAGTCATCCTGAACGAATGTGAAGGATCTAGCCGAAGGCGCATGGATGTGTTCTCAAGCCTGAGTACCCGTGACTTTGCGCTCGCTCCGCTCGCTAGATTCTTCGTCGCCTCAGCTCCTCAGAATGACATGGGGAGGGGGCGGTTCCCTTTTAAACGAGTCATTCTGACCCTCCGAAGCGGAGGGGAAGAATCTAGCGAAGCGCAAAGATGTTGGCACCAACGTTTGGGAGCACACTCACGCGCCTTCGGCTAGATCCCGACAAGTCGGGATGACAGGGGAGAGGAGGACTTTTCCCTAAGCAAGGTTGCTGGGCGTCAGACACTTAGTACCTTCCTCTCTCTGCGTCATTCGGATGTGAAGCCCTCCTTCGGTGGAATAAACCCATCTTCAGAGAGGTAAAAATCTAGCATTAGCGCGAGGATTGTGGCACTCAAGTTTTTTCATTTCCTTACCCACTTAGGACTGATTAAGCCTTCTTCTTTCCGACCAAGATCCGAGTTCCAAGCTCCAAGTTCTGAGCTCCAACTTATGTTATAGTTAAAAACAGATATGATAGACTACCTTACGAGTAATCCATTAATGGGGACAGTTACTTTACTTAGCTTACTTATAGCAATTACCGTCCATGAGTTTGCTCATGCTTGGGTGGCCGATCTCAGGGGAGACCCTACCGCTAAGGCTATGGGGAGATTAACTCTAAACCCTCTAGCCCACCTTGACCTTTTGGGAACGATCCTTCTTTTGACTACTGGATTTGGCTGGGGGAAACCAGTCCCAGTTGACCCCTTTAACCTAACCGATCCTGATAAGGATATGGCTCTTATTTCCTTAGCGGGGCCAGGAGCAAACCTTCTTGCTGCCTTTTTAGCGGGTATTATTTTTCATCTTCCTCTCATTCATTCCTTGCCTGGCATAGTTACCTCAATCTACATCTTTACTTACCTTAATATCATCTTAGCTGTCTTTAATCTCCTTCCCTTTTACCCTCTAGATGGTAGCAAAATCTGGACCTTTGTTCTACCACCTAACTTGAAAGAGGACTTAATCTACTTTTCTAGAGAATATGGTCTCTTACTCCTCATCCTCGGCCTACTTCCCCTTATAAACGGCCAATCATTAATCTTTCTTATTATTAATCCCATTACCCAGTTTTTCCTTAATATTATCTTCATTTAAATAGATCGATAAAAGCCTCTTCTGGTAAGCGAACCTTGCCAATATTTTTTAGTCTTTTCTTGCCCTTCTTTTGTTTCTTCAACAATTTATCTTTTCGCGTTTGATCTCCTCCATAGAGTTTTGCTGTTACGTCTTTTCGAAAAGGAGGTATCCGCCGCCGAGCTACAATCTTTCCATTCAACCTTCCCTGAATAATAACCTCAAACTGTTGGCGGGGAATTATAACAGCTAACTTATCTGTCAGCTGGCGAGCCCTAAACAAAGCTTTCCCTTTAGGAAACAAGAAAACTAAACCTTCCACCACCTTACCATTAACTAGTAACTCTAATTTAGACAACTGTGTTGGCTGCCAACCAGCCCACTGCCAATCAAAGGAAATAAAACCTGAAGTTGCCTCCTCCAATTTATTGAAAAAATCACTTATTAGCTCAGCTAAGGGCATACTTCCTGTTAACTCTAAGCGCTCGCCAAAATATTTCACCTCCCCCACCTTACCCCGGCTATCCAATAACAACTGGAGTAACTTACCATAGTAACGGCGCTGACTAAAAAGAGTGAAACGAATATAAGGCTCCTCAACTGCTTTTATTTCTGAGACAGCTGGTAGGGCAGCCGCCGTATCTACTTTTTGCCACTCGCCTTTCTTTGTTTGAAAGCGATAGCTAATTGAGGGCATTGTAGCGATTAAACTCAAACCATAGTCCAGTTCCAACCGTTCCTTAGTAATCTGACTGTGAAGCAGACCTAAAAGTCCCAATCGAATTCCACCTCCTAAAATAAGCGAGTGTTCCAACCGCCACTGTAAAGCTGCGTCGATGAGAGATAATTTTTTAATGGCCTCCTTTAATTTGGGAAACTGATCTGAGTCTGTAGGATAAAAACTAACAAAGACAAGAGGTGATGGATGTTTAAAACCTTCGATTGGTTTGGTCGTAACCGAAGAAAAATTAATAGTGTCCCCTACCCTCACCTGGCGTATATCTTTAATGCCAGTTACTAAAAAACCTATCTGTCCAGCAGTTAGTTGAGATCTTTTTTCTAACCCTTCCACCTTAAAAACACCTGTTTTTTTAACTACTGCTTGAGCTCCGCTGTGATAGAACCTTATTTTGTCAAGCGGTTTTACCTTCCCTTGAAAGAGGCGGATGGCAGCTACTACTCCTTGATGGGGATCATAAAATGAATCAAAGATGAGAGCTTGGAGAGGTTTATCTTCTTCAGTTTGGGGAGGCGGAAAAATTTCCACTAAGCAGTCTAATAATTTCTTTACTCCTTGGCCAGTCTTAGCTGAAACTAAAAGTATTTCCTCTTCCCGAAAACCAAATAATTCCATCATTTCCAACTTGGTTTCCTCTATACGAGCTGTTGGCAGATCAACCTTGTTAATAACAGGAATCAACTTTAATCTCATCCTTTTTGCCCTTCGCCAGTAGCTGACTGATTGAGCTTGAACTCCCTGACTAGCATCAACTAGAAAAATAGCTCCCTCCACTGCAGCTAGGGTCCGCTCCACTTCATAGGAAAAATCCACATGACCTGGAGTATCAATTAAATTTAAAAGGTAATTCTTTCTTCCAACGGTGTACTCCATAGTTACCGGAGCTAATTTTATGGTAATACCCCGTTGACGAGAGATAGGATGGCGATCAAGTACCCTCTTATTCTCTCCCGGGGTTATACTCCCGGTCAACTCCAATAAGCGATCAGCTAATGTTGATTTACCATGGTCAATGTGGGCAATGATACAAAAATTGCGAATTTCTGTCTCCATAGGAAAATTATAACTGGAAACCGGAACTCGGAACTTAGAACTCAGTATGTTAACGAGTCATCCTGAGGAGCCATAGCGACGAAGGATCTAGCGAGCAGAGCGAGCGCAAGGATTAGTACTCATACTTGGGAGCACACCCCTGCGCCTTCGGCTAGATTCTTCACTTCGCCTGTCGGCTCGCTCAGGATGACGCGAGAAGAGGGTTTTCCGGCTCGCTCAGAATGACGAGGAAAAGTGTGCCTTTGGCTAGATCCCGACAAGTCGGGATGACGGGGAAAGGAGGAAGGTACAACCTCCTCCCCGGGTCATTCTGACCCTCCGAAGCGGAGGGGAAGAATCTAGCGAAGCGCAAAGACCTTGAATCTTACGCCTAGGAATACACTCATGCACCTTCGGCTAGATTTTACCTCTCCGAAGGTGGATTTATTCCACTGAAGGGGGGCTTGGATACTTGGAATTTGATAATTGGTCATTCTCAACCTAGCCCCCTAGCTCTTAGTTCCAAGTTCCAGATAAACTGAGTTCTGAGTTCCGAGCTCCAAGTTCTGATTACCCAGTTCCAATGTGTGACCCCGGCGGGATTTGAACCTGCCTGCTGCCGCTAGGCAGGCAGGCCCGCGATCTTCAGGCTGAGATCGCCTTAAAATCAAGAAAAACTTGTATTATCTTTATTCTCAACCGTAAAGTGTGTGACCCCGGCGGGATTTGAACCCGCGATCTTCAGGCTGAGAACCTGACGTCCTAGGCCGCTAGACGACGGGGCCAGTATTGTTCTAATTATACGATTTACCTTAAGAGTTTCTCCAAAAATTGGCGATACTCTCCGTTTATATCTGGGTGCCTCAAAGCAAAAGATGTTATAGTCTTCATGTACTCAAGAATATTCCCGCAATCATAATAAGTTCCATTTTCTATCGCTTTAGCATATACCTTTTCTCCTCTCTCCCGAAGAATATTAAGGGCATCAATATAAACTAATTCCTCACCTTTCGGCCGCCGCTTATTAGCTTCCTCAATCGCCGAAAAGATAGCTGGAGTAAAAACAAAACCAGAAACAACAGCCAAATCAGAGGGAGCCTTGCCTGGTCCAGGTTTCTCAATTAATTCAGAAACTTCAATCACCCCCGGTTCAACTTCCTTCCCAGCAGCATAACCATAACGTTTAGTATCTTCTGATCGGCTAGTTTTGATACAACCTAAAATACTGGCTTCATACTTCTCATAGGTGGTTATCAATTGCTTTGCCCTACTTGGTCGAGCATCAATAAAGTCATCACCCCAAAAGACTAAAAAGGGCTCGTTACCTATAATCTCTCGAGCATTCCAGATGGGGGTAGCATTTCCTTTTGGACCTTTTTGACGCAGGTAGTAAAAATTAGCCAGTTCAGGAATTTTTTCTACTTTAGCTAGGCGATCAAGTTTTCCACTCTCTTTCAAATGCATTTCTAACTCGAAATTATGATCAAAATGATCTTCTATAGACCGTTTATGGTAACCAGTAACAATGATTATTTCCGTAATTCCAGCTTCAACTAGTTCCTCCACTACATACTGAATCACTGGCTTATCAACTAAGGGTAGCATCTCTTTAGGCATAGCCTTAGTTTGAGGCAAGAATCGAGTGCCAAAACCAGCCGCTGGAATAACTGCTTTCCTAATTGTAGCCATATTTAATCTCCTAATTTAATAAAGATATCTACTTTAATCTTAAAAGGAAAAGTCAATTTTATGAAGTTCTCCTTCCTTTGTGTTATTATTATCCATATGAGTAAAAATCCCGTCAGCCGATTTTTTGAGGAAGTTTACCAAGAAACTTTAAAGGTAACTTGGCCTACTCGCCAAGAGGTGATAAAATGGCTAATTGTTGTTGTTGTCATTTCTTTGATAACAGCTTTTTATGTTGGAGTTTTAGACTATATTTTTACTCAAATATTAGCTTACGTCGTGGTAAAATAGCTTGTTTATGGCTAAGAAAAAACTAGATGAAATCATTGTTGAGAAAAAACAGCCCAACCACATCATTATTAATAAGGATGTGGATGAAAACAAGGGCAAGTGGTACGTTATTCATACCTACTCTGGTTATGAATACAAAGTAGCCAACCAAATAAAACAACGAGCTGAGACATTAGAGTTAATTGATAAAATTTTCGAGGTTATCGTTCCTACTCAGGAAAAGATTCTTATTAAACAGGGTAAAAAACATAAAGTCAATGAGCGCTTTCTACCAGGTTACAT
>WFRL01000045.1 GCA_015486555.1 Candidatus Microgenomates bacterium
TCCTTGCGCTCGCTATTGCTCGCTAGATTCTTCGCTCCGCTCAGAATGACCTGAAAAAAGAAGAGAAGCAATTCATAGCGCTTCGCTAGATTCTTCGTCGCTCTAGCTCCTCAGGATGATCTCCTTTAATGCTAACTTCCAAACTCCAAGTTCTAAGTTTTGACTCCTGCGCTCGCTATTGCTCGCTAGATCCTTCACTTCGCCTGCCGGCTCGTTCAGGATGACGCGGTCAAGTAGCTACTTTCCTATGATTAAAATTAAGATTTTAAAATTTGATTTGATTAAAAACCTGCCTGCCGGCAGGCAGGTTAAAAATTTCAAATTTAAAATTTTAATCCCCTAGTTCCTCCAACCTAGCTCCTAGTTCATATTGTTTGAGAATTGATCATTGAACATTGGTTATTTTACTAAGTTCTAGATTCCTCACTAAGGGAGATTGTTTTGTTGGAGGCGATGAGGGTCTGGCTGGAGGTGGAGTTGGTGTTTTCCCCTGGTAGCGAAGGCGGGAGTTGAGTAATCCTAAGAGGGCAAAGTTAGTTATTAAGGAAGATCGGCCGTAAGAGATAAAGGGTAAGGGCAAACCGGTAACTGGGAGGAGTTGGAGATTAATAGCCATATGAACAAGGGCTTGAATGGGGATGAAGAAGATAATGAGGATGAGAGGTATTTTTTCTAGCGAAGGTAAATGAGTAGCTATCTTAGCTAAACGGAGAAAAACCAAGCTGTAAAGAAAGATAAGAAAGATGCCCCCAATAAAACCAGTATCCTCCACCCAAGCGGAAAAAATAAAGTCTGTTTTCACCTCAGGTAAGATGTCTTGATAGCGATGAGTAGAGTTTAACTTCCCCCAAACGCCTCCATTATGGATAGTCAGTTGAGCCTGGATGATGTTATAACCACTTTTATAGGGATCGGCTAGAGGATTAAGGAAAGAGGTTAGTCGTTGTTGTTGGTATGGTTTGAGTTGATACCATATAAAGGGAGTAAAGAGAGCCAGAAAGAAGAGAGAAAGGAAAAAAGATTTAGGAGAGAACAAAAAAGGCAGCCAAGCTACAAAGAAGGCCAAACCAAGAAAGAGGGTTGTTCCTAAATCGGGCTCGATGAGGATAAGGAATAAGGGAAAGGTTAGGCTAAGAAAAAGGCTAAGTTTAAGAGGTACTTTCTTTCCCTTTAGTTGGAAGAGATGATAGATGAACCACCAAGAAATGAGAACCAGGCTAAACTTGTACATTTCTGAGGGTTGGAAGTTAAAAAGAAAACCACTCAGCCACCGATGGGCGCCTTTAACTGGAGAGGTTAAAAGAACTAGCCCCAAAAGAAGGATGTTCAAAAAATAAATAGCTGGTGCCCATTGAATTAGTTTCAAAAAGGGAAGAAGGCTTAAAATAACCATTAAAGCTACCCCAATAGCTAGACCACTTAGTTGGAGGTAGAAAAGATGAATATCAAGAGTATAGATGAGAACTAAACCGATGAAACTAAGAAGAGTAATACAACCAAGAAGAGTCCAATCAATCTCCCAATGTAAAGCCTTAGCCATCCTAGCTTAATTTTACCTTAAACTCCCCCTGTGAAAGGAAGTCGGCTAGAGTTTTTTCCTTTATTTCCTCTTCGTACTCGGTTGGCCACTCAGGCAGAGACACCTTTATTTTATCGGTTGGCCTTAGATGGAGTTTCCGTCGTTGATTTTGTATCTGACGAATAAGGTCTCTAGCTTGGCCGGCCTTGGCCAGTTGAGGAGTAATTTTGGTCTCTAACTTTGCCTCAATCTTTTTCCCCTGTTTACTTTTCACTTCCAGAACATTTAGCTCAGCGGCTATTACCCTTTTGCTTTCCTCGCTTAACTTAAAAGGTAGAGTTACCTCAACTTTGGCTAGAGGTTGCCTAACTTTTATACCCTTCTCCTTTCGTTGGCTGTGGCCGAGGGAAACCACCTGGCGTATAATCTCCATCTCTTTGAGGAGGGTAGGATGGGACCAATGAGGATTAAGCCTGGGCCAGTCAGTCAAATGAACTGACTCCTCTTTAGTTAGATGTTGGTAAACAAACTCGCTGGTGAAAGGAATAAAAGGAGCAACTATCTGACTGTAAATGACCAGTGTCCAGTAAAGAGTGTCCAGAGTTTGTTGGACTAGTTCTTTATCTTTTTGCCAGATAGCTACATTGTCTCGAATACGACGGATGTACCATTGAGAAAGATCGGTAGTAAATTCAAGGATAGCTCGGGTAGCCCGGTAAAGTTTGTACTCTTCCATAGCTTGATCAACTTCTTTTTGGAACTGGTACAAACGGCTAAGTATCCAGCGATTCATTAGAGAAAGTTGGCTGTATTCTGGAGGTTGAGCTGATTGAGTAAAGTGATGAAGATCGGCATAAGTAACATAGTACTTGAAGCTGTTCCAGTAGGTAATGATGAGGCGTTCTTTTATTTCAGTTAGATCTTTCTCATTAAAGCGGAGATCTTTGCCTCGGACAACAGGAGAATTTACCAGGTAAAAACGGAGAGCATCAGCTCCGTACTGACGAATGGTTTTCATTGGATCGGGGTAATTTTTCTTTGATTTGCTCATTTTTTGGCCGTCGGCAGCTAGAACTATCCCGGTGGTGATGCAGTTTTTGAAAGCTGGCCGCTTGAAGAGGGCATTAGCTAGGACATGAAGGGTGTAAAACCAGCCCCGGGTTTGGTCAATGGCCTCACCGATAAAATCAGCGGGAAAGTGACTCTCAAAACGTTTTTTATTCTCAAAAGGATAATGGAAAGAAGCGTAAGGCATTGAGCCAGACTCAAACCAGCAGTCAAGGACGTCGCCAATTAAGTGCATTTTTTCTCCAGTTTCTTTATCTTTCCAACTAATATTTCTTATTTTATGAAGATGAAGGTCGGTTACTTTTTGGCCAGAAAGTTCTTCTAGTTCTTGGCGAGATCCGACAACTACCACCTTACCGGTTTTCTCTCCCCGCCAAACCGGCAAGGGGGTTCCCCAGAAGCGACTGCGGGAAATAGCCCAGTCACGGACATTTTCCAACCACTTGCCGAATCGGCCATTCTTAACGTGGCCGGGCACCCAGCGGATTTTCTGGTTATTCTTAATTAAGAGATCTTTAATAGCTGTCACCTTAACAAACCATGATTTAGTAGCGTAATTGAGGAGAGGTGTACTACACCGCCAACAATGAGGATAGGAGTGAGTTATTTCTTCTTTTTCTAAAAGTAGCTGACGCTTTTCGAGGTCATCAACTACTTTTTGGTTGAGAGTAAAGACATCTACTCCCTTCCATTGGGGGAAAAGTTGGTCTTTAACTTCTCCAGTAATAGTTATGTGTTGAAGAAGAGGCAAACCCAGGGACTGGCCAAGGTAGAAGTCGTCTTCGCCAAAGGCAGGGGCGATATGGACGATTCCACTACCCTCTTCTAGATCGACAAAGTCAGCCTTTACTAGGCGGTAAGCATTATCTGATGGCTGAAAATTCTGCGGCTGGTAAAGTGGTTGATAAGACTGGTTGATGAGCTTTTTCCCTGGATAAGTTTCAATAAGTTGATACACCTTATCCTTTAGGACATTCTCAACCCTTTCTTTAGCTAAGATGTAAAATTCCTCCCCGACTTTTACCTTAACATAAGTGCTTTTTTCGTCTATGGCCAGGAGCATATTAGCTGGTAGTGTCCAAGGAGTAGTAGTCCAAGCAATAAAGTAGGTATTTTTCTCTCCTTCGAGGGGGAACTTAACAAAAACTGAGGTATCGGTTTTATCTTTGTACCCCAATGAGACCTCAAAGTTGGACAAAGGCGTAGCACAACGGGGGCAGATGTGAGCTGGCCGATGGCCCTCATAAATTAGTCCTTTTTGGTAAAGTTGTTTGAAGACCCACCAGATGGATTCCATATAATCAGGATCCATAGTTCGGTAGTCGTTTTTAAAGTCAACCCAACGGCCCAGTCGAGGAATGATTTTTTGCCATTCGTTAACGTAGCGGCTAACAATAGAGCGGCAGGCCTCGTTAAAATTATCAATGCCCCATTTCAAGATATCTTGGCGGTTTTTAATTCCTTCCTCTTTTTCCAGCTCGTACTCTACTGGCAAACCATGGCAGTCCCAACCAAAACGCCGCTCAACTCGATACCCGTGCATCGTCCAGTAGCGGGGGACGATATCTTTTATGGTGTTTTGGACTAGGTGACCATAGTGGGGCAAGCCGGTGGCGAAAGGAGGACCATCATAAAAGATATACTCTTTGCTGGTTGGACGTTGGTCGATGCTCTTTTGAAAGGTGTTATCTTTTTGCCAGAAGTGCAGAACTTCTTCTTCTACCTCGTTTAGGTCTGGCCTAGCTGGTAAATTATTACCCTTTTTTGTCATATGAAAATTATAAGGAGAAGAGATGCTAAAGTCAAAATTTTTATCTCCAAATACGTATATTGCACTTTGGAGATATTATTTAATTTTCCTCATAAAAGCGGGGATGTCGAACTCGTCTTCAAGTTCTTCTTCTGGGGGGATATTTATTTGGGAAGAAATTGTTTTTTGAGCTGTCTTCGACCGGTTGAGTTTGTTATTAAATCCAGTGGCGATAACGCTAATCTGAATTTTATCCATTAGATTTGGATCAATGCGGGCGCCAAAAATAATGTTGGCGTCTTTAGTAGCTGTTTCTGAAATAAGCTGGGCAGCTTGAGAGACCTCTTCCATAGTTAAGTCCTCTGGCCCGATAATATTAAAAAGTATTCCCTTAGCTCCTTGGATAGATACTTCTAGCAATGGTGAAGAAATAGCTGTTTTAGCGGCTTTAATAGCTCGTTCTTCTCCTGAAGCTACCCCTACCCCCATCAGTGCGGAGCCAGCATTAGTCATCACTGTTTTTACGTCAGCAAAATCAACATTAATCAAACCTGGGGTGGTTATGAGATCAGATATTGCTTTTACTCCTTGAGTTAAAACGGAGTCGGCTAGGCGAAAGGCCTCTAGGAAGGTGAGGTTTTTAGAAGCAGTTTCCAGAAGCCTTTGGTTAGGAATGGTGATAAGAGTATCAACCTTTTCGGCTAGTAGCTCAGCTCCCTCTTGGGCTACACTCATTCGCTGACTTCCTTCGAAAAGGAAGGGTTTAGTAACAATAGCTACAGTTAGAGCCCCAGCCTTTTTAGCCTCCTCGGCGATAATTGGAGCTGCTCCGGTTCCGGTTCCTCCCCCTAACCCGGCAGTAATAAAAACCATATCAGTATTACTAACTACATCTTGAATATTGTTCCGTGATTCTTCGGCTGCTTTAGCGCCGATTTCCGGATTGGCTCCTGAACCTAGTCCCCGAGTTAGCTCTTCACCTATTTGGATTTTAATCGGGGCTTGGGAGTTAAGTAAAGCTTGGGCATCAGTGTTAACAGCTACGAAATCGACACTATCGATATTTTCCACCCTAACCATATTGTTGACGGCATTTCCACCTCCACCACCTACTCCAATAACTTTTATCTTAGCTAATCTGGTTGCTGCTGGTTTGACAAAGGCCATAACTTAGTTAAAAAGGTAAAAGTTTATAAAGTTCATAAAGTTATTTTTAATTTTACTATGGTAAAAGTCCTTTTAACAACTCAATAAGTTTGTGAGAAGCTTGACCAAAGTTAAGTTTATTAGGTATAAAACGGTTAAGTTTTAGATCCAAACCTAGTTCTCCACTTTTTTCCTGGTTGGAGTTAAAAGCGAAACGAAGCAGTCCAACCGCAGTGGCAAACTCCGCTTCTTGGACATCATCAATAAGGCCACTGATGCCGATTGGTTTAGCTCTCTTTATACTCCAGCCAGTTACCCTTTTTCCTACTCTGTCAACCTCTATGGTTTGACTGCCACCGCCAGTAATGACTAAGCCGCCAGAAATATCCTCAATAAAACCGCTTTCCCTTACTTTGCTGAAGATAAGTTCGAAGATCTCTTCTAATCGGGGTTGAATAATCCCGTTTACTACCCCCTTGTAAGAAAGACGATTTAAGCCTTCAATGTGAAGTTTATTAACATCGATCTCCTGGTCTAGTTTTACCCTTTTTTCTTTTTGAGACCGTTTCATGTAAAGTTGGCTAAGGAAGATTTTGAGTTTTTCGGCGTCTTCTAAGCTTATCCTCAAGCCGGCAGCTAGATCTTTAGTTATATGACGGCTACCAACTGGGATAACCGCGGAGTAAGAAATAGCCCCCTCAACATAAATACAGATATTGGTAGTATCAGCTCCGATGTCAGCTAGGACTACCCCTAGTTCCTTTTCAGTTGGACTGAGAACAGCTAGAGAGGAAGCCAGACCGGAAAAGACTATCTGATCGACGTCCAAACCAGCATCTTGGATACTTTTACTTAAATTACGAATGGCTGTGGAAGAGGCAGTAATAATGTGGGTATCGACTTCTAACCTAACTCCACTCATTCCGATAGGGTCTTTAACCCCTTCTTGGTTGTCGATGGTGTAAAACCTAGGCCAGACATGGATAATCTGCTGGGAAGAAGGAAGAGAAACCGCCCGGGCAGCTTCAATTACCCGGTCAACATCTTGGTCAGTTATCTCTACCTCAGGTTGGTAGACAGCGACGACCCCTTTTGAGTTAAGCGAACCGATGTGAGTTCCATTGATGTTTACGGTTACTGAGTTAAGAGTTGAACCAGCCATCCTTTCGGCTGCTTCCCACGCTTGGATAATAGAGTTAACTGCTGCCTCAATATTGATTATCTGCCCTTTTTTAATTCCCTGACTAGCTACCTTAGCGGCTCCAACAATGCGAATTGGTTCTTCAGGATCAGGAAAACCTTCACTGGTTTGGCCCATGAGGGCCGCTATTTTTGAGGAACCAATATCAATAACTCCGACGTAATGTTGGTAAGCCATATTTTTATTATAAAGTTAGGCGGAGAATTGTCAAAGAGAATGATGGAACTAGGTTGGAGGAACTAGGAACTAGGTTAAAAAATAACCAAATTACAAATCCCAAATTCCAAACAAATAACAATGATCAATTTTCAGACAATATGGAACTAAGAGCTGGGTTGAAGAAAGCACTAAATTCTAAACTCTAAACCTGCCTGCCGGCAGGCAGGTCCTAAACAAATTCTAAATTCTAATTATCAAAATCCAAAACCTTTTTGATGGGGGTCATCCTGAACGAGCCGAGAGGCGAAGTGAAGGATCTAGCCGGAGGCGCATGAGAGTGAACCCAAGCTTGGGTGCTAATTCTTTGCGCTACGCTAGATTCTTCGTTAACACTCAGAATGACCCAAAAAACAGAGTTTTGATTATTGGTTATTGGAATTTGGGTATTGTTTGGATACTTGGAATTTGATAATTGGTTATTTCCAAGTTCTGGGTTTTAATTCATTTATAATGAGTTATGGCACGAATTGGTTTTACTGGCGGGCATCACACTGGGGCACTGGTGGTGGCTAAGGAACTTCAACGCCAGGGACATACTATAATCTGGTTCGGTCATCGCCACTCGATGACTGGGGATAAAACAGATTCTGAGGAATATCGCCAAGTTACTGCTGCTGGCATAGAGTTTGTTCCCCTTCAAGTTCCCCGTTTTTTTCGTCTGAGTCCTTTTGTTTATGGAGCCCGCCTCCTTAAAGCCTGGTTGCCATTTTATCGTCGTTGGCAAAAGGAAAAGATAGACCTCCTCTTGGGTTTTGGAGGTTATTTGATGGTTTTGCCCGCCCTGGCTTCTTTTTTTGATAGAGTACCTTTCTTTATTCATGAACAAACTCGAATTGCTGGCCGGGCAAATTATTGGCTGTCGTTTTTAGCTAAGAAAGTTTTTGTCAGCTGGCCAACTAATTATCCTTATGACCCTAAGAAAACAGTTTATACTGGCCTCCCCTTGCGACCGGCTTTTTTAGATCTTATTCAGAAGAAAAGAAAATTTCCTCCTCTTGTTAAGAAGACCACTTACCCTACCCTTTTAGTTACAGCCGGCAAGCAAGGTTCCCATTTTATTAATCTCCTCATTAGAGATAATTTAGATTTTATTCTTTCTCACTTTAACCTTATCCATCAAACTGGCAGAACTGAAAAAACCGGTGATTACCGCTTTTTTTCTCGACTAAGGGAGCGTCTGATTAAAGAAAAGAAATACTCCACTGAGTACTTAGTTTACCCTTATCTTGATGATGAGGTGATGGCTTCAGCTTATGCTCAGGCTGATCTTATTGTTAGCCGGAGTGGAGCCCACACCAGCTATGAGTTAGCCTTGTTAGCTAAACCAGCCTTAGTTATTCCAGCCAAGTTTGTTCCCCGAAATGAGCAGGTAGAAAATGCTCGCTTTTTGGTTGAGATAGGTGTTGGCCGTCTTTTAGATGAAGATGAGATAGATGGGGCGAAATTTAAAGAAGAGTTGAAGAGATTCTTACATCAAGAAAAAAAGAGAAATATTAAAAAATACCCCCTCATTTTAGATGCTCAGAAGAGGATAATAGAACAATTGAAGCCTTGTCTTAAAGCATGAAGATCATTTCTGAATTCTTCCTGGCGAGCGTTTCTGAAGGTCAACGGCGGCGGTTGCTGGGCTGGTTAGTTAATTTAAAGATTCTCTTTCTCTTCCTTCTTCTTTTCGCGGCTCTTGTTTTGGTTCTAAATAGTTGGAAAGTAAAGAGGGTGGAGTGTCAAGGAATAAGTGAAGACAAAGCTAAATTTATGGCTGAGTTGATTAAATCTAGTTTAAAGGATTCTCCCTTGCTTTTTGTCAGCCGCCCAGAAGTAGAAAAGATAATTAAACCTCTTTATCTGTGGCAAGTGGTTTCAATAAAGAGGCACTTTCCTTCTACTTTGGAGGTGAGCTGCCGTTTCTTGAATAATAAGGCCTATTTTTATCTGGTTGATCTCCCCTATCGCCAGCCGAAGGTCTTAGTTGATTGGTATCAACTTAATCGTCGAGTTTGGCATAACTTAAAAGTTAGCCAGCCCTATCTTTTAGTGTTTGATCTTTCTCAGAATAGGTTGGTGAGTATTCCTCGCGTATTAAGGGTTGGTCAGTCGGCGGTGGTTTTTAGCTCTTACAGCTTGGGGCAAAATGAGTACCAACTAGCTTGGGAGGTATTTAATTGGTTAAAAGAGTTTGATCCTAGTTTTAGCTCAACCTATAAAGTCTTCATTTTAGGGAATAATGTCTTAGTTAATGATGAACAAAGAAAAATTGTTTATCTTCTAGCCAAAAATAGCTTTCCCCAGCCTTCTTCCTTCCGCCAATTTTTAGATTCTTTATCTCAACCCTACCCTCTCTTGCTGGACTGGCGAGGAGAAAAGCTGGTTAGTTGGCGTTAATTTTTTAAGGACTGCTAGCCAGGGCGATGAGGAGCCACAGGGTAAAAAGAGAAGAACCACCATAGGAAATAAAAGGTAAAGTAATCCCGGTCAAGGGTAAAAGGGCTATCATCCCACCTATATTAATGATAGCTTGAAGAGCAATAAGAATCCCGATGCCGATTAGAAATAACCTTTTACTCCCTAGCGGCTTAGCAGTTGCTGCCCTTAAAAGCTGGCCAAGAAAAAGAAGATAACTAAAAAGAAGAAGACTACTGCCGAGGAAACCTGTTTCTTCGCCGATGACGGCAAAGATAGCATCAGTATGGGAAGCAGGAAGGAAGAAATAACGTTGTTTAGAACCACCCAGTCCTTGACCCCAAAAACCTCCTCGGCCTAAGGCGATAATTATTTGGTTAAGTTGGTAAGAGCTACCCAACTTGTCCTGATATGGTTTTAGAAGAGTCATCAGCCTTTGGCGGCGGTAAGGACTGATAATGATAAGGAGAAGGCTAACAAGGGTGAGAAAGAGAGAAAATTTAAGAAAAGGTTTTAGTTCTGGCTTATAGACAAAGAAGACGAGGGAAAGAGTAGTTACGATGAGGATAAGAGTCCCCATGTCCGGTTCAAGAATTAAGAGGCCGGAGATGAGAGAGATAAAGAAGAAAAACTGACTAAAAGACCGCGGTTTGAGAGATAACCAAGTACTAAGGTATAGAAGAGAGCTAAGTTTAAGGAGCTCCGAAGGTTGGAAAGTAGTTATTCCGAGATTAAGCCAGCGGTGAGCTCCACCAATCTTTACTCCCAATGGGGGAATAAAAACCAAAACTAAAAGAAAAAGATTAAAGAAAAA
>WFRL01000046.1 GCA_015486555.1 Candidatus Microgenomates bacterium
CAAATCACAAATTCCAAGTAATCCAAACAAGATCCAAATCACAATGTTCCAAACTTGATTTATTCATATTTCTTTTATTATTCTTTTTATTTTTAATCATTGGTTATTGGGATTTGTTTGTTTCTTGTAATTTGGTACTTGGAATTTAATACTGCGTCATTCTGAGCGGAGCGAAGAATCTAGCGAGCAGGAGCAAGCGCAGGGATTGGCACCCAAACCTGAGTTGACTCTCATGCGCCTATCGGCTAGATTCTTCGTCGCCCCAGCTTCTCAGAATGACCGACAGAGAAGTTTTACTTTATAACTTTACGAACTTTCTAACTTTTATTAATTTCAGTTCGATTTTTCAATTGGATAAGCCTGGTTTGAAGAAAGGGAGAAAATTTTGTATTATGAGAGTATGGATAAAAAACCCACTGGTCGGAACTCTCAATCCAAAGATAATGTTTCTAATAAGAATGATGAAGGATCTTCTTCAAATAAGTCTTCTTTACATTCACAATCGGCAACTTCTTCATTTCCAATGACACCATCTCCTTTTGATAACTTTAATGATGAGGAAGAAGGCATGTGGGGCAAAAAGGAAACCAAAACAAAGGAGACAATCTCCTCCTCGTCTTCAGCTAAGGAGACAATTCCTACCCCAGAAGCAAAAACTGGTAATCCTCCTTTTGGAGATCAGAAAGAGACTGCCATAGAAGAAGCGAAGAAAAAACTCTCTCCAACAAAAGAAAGGGTGACTAAAGAAGAGAAAGAAACAAAATCGCCCCCCCAAGAAGCTGAGGGTAAGGATAAGGACAATGAAGAAAGAGAAGATAGCCTTTCAGCAGCAGCTAATCCGCCCCAACGCCGCTCCTTCCCCTTTTTCTATCTTCTGGCCGTTGTTGTTCTTTTAGGGGCAACATTACTTTTAGGTTGGCTGGTTCTAAAGAAAAGGAAAGCCACAACCCCTTCCCCTCAAGAGAAATCAGCAGCTATTCCTGCTAAAAGTAAGGTAGTTTTAACCTATTGGGGTTTGTGGGAACCTGCTTCAGTGATGAAACCATTGTTTGATAAGTTTAAAGCGGAAACTGGAATAGAAGTAAAGTATATTCAGAAGCCAGCCAGGAATTATCGACTCTTAGTTGCTAATGCTATAAAAGATAAGGAGGGTCCAGATATTTTTCGTTTCCATAATACCTGGTTACCAATGCTTGGAGATAGTTTAGACGACTCTCCAGCTGATATTTTCTCACCGGAAGTATTTCAGAAAACATTTTACCCAGTGGCCTCTCACGATTTGATAGTCAATCAAAAAGTAAAAGGGGTACCTCTTGAGATAGATGGTCTTCTCCTTTTTTATAATAAAGATCTCCTTTCTAAGGCTGGTCTGATTAACAATTTACCAACTAACTGGGATGCTTTAGCCCGTCAAGCCAGAAATCTTACTCAGCATGACGATCAAGGGAAAATTACTACTGCCGGCGTAGCCCTAGGGACAACTAATAATGTTGATCATTGGAGCGATATTTTGGCTCTTATGTTTTTTCAAAATGGGGTAGAAATGAATAAATTAGCTACTAGCTTGGATACTAAAGGTCACAACCTGGCGGCTGATGCTGTCCGTTACTATACTCACTTTGTTGAAGGGGACAATCCTGTTTGGAGTAGTGATCTACCTTCCTCAACGGTGATGTTCGATTCAGGGAGATTAGCCTATTACTTTGGGCCTAGCTGGCGAGCTTTTGAGTTTGCTAAAAATGGAGTCAATTTTGGAGTAACTAATGTTCCTAAAATCCCCGGTGATGACTCTGAGTGGGCTAACTATTGGGCGGTTGGGGTGGCTTCTACTTCTCATCATAAGAAGGAAGCTTGGCGGTTATTAAAATTTATGAGTCAGCCAGAGAACCTCCGTCTTTTCTTTGTCCAAGCTAAGAAGGTCCGCCTCTTTGGTGAGCCTTATCCTCGCCCGGATATGAAAGGGGATCTGGAAAAAAATGAGTACCTAAAACCCATTGCCCAGATGGCTACCAACTTGAGAAGTTATCATTTTGTTTCTTTCACTTATGACCAAGGCTTGAATGATAGATCTATAGATTATCTAGGACAGGTTGTCCAAGCTGTTTTAGGAGGGAGAGGGATTGAAGATAGTTTAAGCGCGGCAGCTAGTCAAATAAGACAGGTGGAGAAAAATTATAACTTTACTCCTTAAGCTAGGATTGATGTAGTTGATGGAGATATCTAGCTAACTGCTTATTTTTCTCACTTATGTCCTCACCTTTTTTTTCGGCCTCAGTAATGGATTGTTTTAGAGTTTCAATCTTTGTTTTAAGTCGGTTTTGAAGCAATCGCTGGCTTATTTTTTGGACTTCTCTTGACCTTTTCTCTACTGGCATCCCAATAATTTTTTCAGCAGTGGGATTGAGGTAAAGTTCGTTGTAGAGGTTGAGTAGTTCAGGTTTTAAGGTAGCCTGACAGCGCCGGCTGTCAAAGTTATTTTTCTTTAAGAGAGTAAAAAGCTGACGGTAGCCATAATGGCTAAAAACTTCCTTAGTTAGTTTTTTAGAGAGATAATCCCTTTCAACTCCTTTGATGAGTAGACTAAGGATAACCCCTTCTAGTTTATCTAGGTAATCGGGAACATCCCGGGTTTTGGTTTCAGGTATGGATCGTCTTGGTCCGACTTGGTTCATTTGGCTCTGAAGTCGATGAAGAATATCCTCGTCAATGTCCAGAGTTCTAGCTGTAAATTGAAGGTACTCTTCTCTCAAAAGAGGGTTCTTAATTTGGTTTATTAATTCGAGAACCGTTTTAACAATCTCGTTTTTTGAGTAGGGATCGTCTTTTTTTATTTTCCCTCGCCAGTACTTAAGGAGGAAATTAAAGCTGTAGCTTGCCTGTTTTATTAAGTTTAACCATTCTTGGGGAGAGTTTTTGACGACCTCATCAATATCTTTTCCTTGTCTAAGGATGATGACTTTATTTTTAAGTCCTTGGTTTTCAGCCATAATGAAACTTTTCTGGGTAGCTTTTATCCCTGCTGGGTCGTTATCGAAGGAAAAAATTACTTGATCGGCGTAGCGGCGGAGAATTTTAAGATGTTGCTCAGTTAAGGTTGAACCTTTGACCGCCACAATATTTTGGACGCCAGCTTGGAAGGAAGAAAGAACATCAAACTCTCCTTCGGTAACAATAACCTCTTTCTTTTGACGAATAGTTTCCTTAGCTTGGTAAAGGCCGAAGAGATGCCTGCTTTTATTGTAAATAGGGGTCTCTGGAGTATTAATGTACTTAGGAACCTCTTCATTGGGATGCAACCGCCGACCGCCAAAACCAACAATTTCTCCTAGGATGTTAAAGAGGGGGAAAATAAGACGATCACGGAAACGATCATAATAACCCTTTTCACTTTTTATTATTAATCCCCCCTTAACAGCCAGATCTAGATTTTCCTTTTTTTGTTTAAGGAAGTTAGTTAAAATTCGCCAGCCGGATGGAGCCGTTCCTAGGTAAAAAACCTTAGTTATCTCTGGGTTTATTTTTCTTTCTTCAAGATAATGGCGGCCAACTTCTCCTTGTTGGTGATAAAGAAGGAGGTAGTGATAAAATCTGGCTGCTAAGCGGTTAAGTTGGTAAAGTTGTTCCTTAAATTGGGAGTCTTCATCGAGGGTTACTTTTTGGAGTTTTACTCCGGTCAGCTTGGCTAGGTACTTTAGAGTTTGATAAAAACTCCAACCCTCAATCTTCATAAGGAAGGTAATGACATCTCCTGATTCTCCACAACCAAAACACTTAAAAAACTGCCTCTCTGGAGAAACGAAAAATGAAGGAGTTTTCTCCTGATGGAAAGGGCAAAGGCCCTTATAACTAGTTCCTGATCGCTTTAACTTGACGTAGTTTCCAACTATCTCTACTATATCTACTTTGCTTTTTATTTCTTCAATAACTTTATCAGACATCCTAGCTAATTATATCCCCTATCTGTTAAAATAAAAGGAGTTAAAAAGTTAAAGGAGTTTTATGCCCCACCCAAAGATACGCCAATTGCATTCGGCTGGAGGAGTTGTTTATAAAATAGAAGCTAGCCAAGTTAGGTGGTTAGTGATTAAATCAGCAGGACGGAATGAGTGGCGACTACCCAAAGGCCTAATTGAAAAGAACGAGACGAGTGTCCGAACAGCTCTCCGAGAAGTTCAGGAAGAAGGAGGAGTATTAGCCAGTATAAGGGAAAAGGTGGGAACAATAAGTTATTTTTACACTCAGGATGAGGAAAAAATTCTTAAAAAGGTGATCTTTTTCCTTATGGAGGCGATGGCTGGAGATACTGAAGAACATGATAATGAGGTAGAGGAGGCTGTTTTTCTTCCTTTTGATGAGGCCTATTCTCGTTTGACTTACGATACCGAAAAGGAAATTTTTATCCAGGCTAAGTCAATCTTAGATAAGATTCTTACCCATTAGGACCTAGGAGGATTTTTTTACCTTTTTCTCGAGCACGGAATAAAAGTGATTCTACCCCCTTAGAGCTTGCCCCTAATTTAATAGCGATCTCTTTGATCGACAATCCATAACTGTATTTGAGAATAAGGACTAAACGGTAACGGCGAGGTAAGTGTTGGAGAAGAGATTGAATAAGTAGTTTCTTTTCCAAGAGGTCAGCTAAGTTAGGGGGAAAGAGAGTTTTCAACTTAGTAACTACTGCCTTTTTAGCCTGATAAATCTTTTCCTTAAGGTAGAAATCAGCCAGTTCGTGGCGACTGATAGCATAGCAAAAAGAGATAAAATGTCCTCTTCCTGTCCACAGAGGTAGCGACTGATTAATAGAGATAAGTGTCTCCTGAAGGATATCCTCAGCATCGGCAGTAGTTTTAGCTCTTTTTTTCAGGAAGATAAAAAGGGGTGGATAAATTGTTTTGAGGAGTTGGTTAATTTTTTTTCTATCGTTTTGGGCCAGTTTGGCCAGTTTGTCAATCTCAGTCTTTTCCATTCTTACCAAACAATCTACTGATTGAGTTAGTTTCCATGTCCCGCGAGTATTGATAAAGTTCGTTGTCTTTGAACCAAAGGGAAACTTCGTAATTAGCTTCATCTAAGTTGCCTGAAGCATGGATAAGGTTCTTAATCGCCCGCTTGCCTTTATTAGCAAGGTAAGAGGAGTCATAGGAAAAATCTCCTCGAATCGTTCCTGGGGCTGCTTTGGAAGGAAGGGTGTGACCAACTATTTTTCGAACAACCTCAATAGCGCTAGGTCCTTGCCAGACCATAGCAATAACTGGCCCAGCAGTAATCATTTTAACCAACCATTGGCGAACTAATTTACCAATTTCGTAAGCATCCGCTGTTTTAAGTTCTTTAACTGGATCTACACCCAACTGAGCGTAGTTTTCTAATGTTTTTTTCCCCATCCCTTCAATAAACTCCTGGCGGCTGAGAGGATAGTGTTTATCAGCCAGCTCTTTTGAAACCTTGATCATCTTGATACCTACCAGCTTTAAGCCAACATTTTCAAGTCGGTGAATAACCTCGCCAACTAACCCCCTTGTTAGAGTATGAGGCTTAAGGATAACTAATGTCCTTTCTTCTAGTTTATCCATATATATAAAGAGTATAACATGACCTTAAAAAAATCCGGACTCCTTAATTAAGGGGTCCGGAACTAATCGCTTTTTTCTTAAGCTTTCTTCAAGACAGGTAAACCACTCTTTTTAGTCTCCATCACTTTGTAACCAGCGGGGATACTATCGAGAGCATAACTAGGGTTCTGGCTCTTGGCGAACCAATAAATCCTTTGAACTCGACCACCTTTAAGAGTGACTTCCCGTGAATGAAGGTAATAAGTGACACCACGAGAGTTAGTATAACTGTAAGCCATCTAACCTCACCTCCTTTCTATTTTTGCCTGTTACTCAGGCTTAACTCTTTCTCCTCCTAATATATCTCTGTTTATCTCTGTTGTCAACTAGGTTTAGATTCATTGTTAATTTCAGTTCGACTTTTCAATTAGGGAGACTGTTTTAAACCACTTATCTATAAAAGTTAAGGTTTTATAAGCTCGGCTTGTAACCTTATTTTATTAACACTTAGGGGCAAGTAAACTAAAGGGATAGTTTCGACCTTAAGAAAGAACCAAAACGAAGTAAGATAAAAGCAAAACTAAGATATAAATAAGGGAGAATGAAAATATAGTAACGATTAAAGGGGGCTTGAAGACTGATAAAAAGTAGGTAAAGAAGTGGAATAACGAATATCAAGTATTTGGGTGTAGGGGAAGATATAATTTTGGTTCTGTAAATAACTAAATAGGTAAGGTTGATAATTAATAAAACCGGCCAAAAGGGAGACCAGTGGGGAAGTTTGATTGTTTTTATTTGCCCCCACCAGGCAGGTTGGGTGCCGCTAATAAAGGAAATCAGGGTAGCAAAAGGATAAGTAGAAACTGAATGATGCAACCAGTATTTTAAGGTTTTAAGTTGAAAAAAGACAATGTTAAAGGCTAATTTGTAGTGAACAAAAGTAGAAGGATTGATCGGTGGTTTATTTAGAATCTGAATAGCAGCCAGCCAAGCCAGTTAGATGAAAGCAATCTAGGGCGAAGAGGGAGGTAAATAAAGATATAATACAGGTATGAAAAGGGTTTGGGTGAGATTGAGGGTATGGTGGGGAATTATCTTTGGATTGACGGTTATTGGTTTCTGGATGCGGTTTGCAAGGATTTTAAGTTCTTATTCTTTTTGGAATGATGAAGCACAAGTAGCTATTTGGGCTAAAAGCTTATTACTAGGCCGAGGGGTTTTCTACTTTAGAGGCCTTCTTCCCACCGGTCTTTATCAGCTATTTACCTACTACCTAACTGCCTTAAGTATGTGGGTTTTCGGCATGAATGAATTTGGGGCGCGGGTGGTTTATGTGGTGATTGGGTCATTGATTATTCCGATGAGTGCTTGGGTAGCTTTGAAGTTAAGCAACAAAAAATGGGTGGGGATTGTAGTCCCCTTTTTGGTAGCTTTTTCAAATTTGGAAATCGCTTGGTCCCAACAAGTCCGGCCATATATTGTCTTACAATTTCTGTTTTTGATACTGATATGGGGATGGATAAGATATGTGGAGGGTAAGGTTGGGTTATATAAGTGGGCAATTACATCTCTGGTTTTAAGCATTGTTATGACCCTTTTCCATACCAGTGCTTTTGTGGTGGGGGTTTTGATATTGGGAGTGGTTGGATATAAAGTTTTAAGACAAGATGGATTTAAGTCATCGAAAATTTGGGGTTTGGTTGGGCTGACAGGAGTACTTTTCGTCATACTGTTTATTAAATTGAAAGTTTTTAAATGGGGATTATGTTTTGTGTCTAATATCGATTTGAACAGAGTGCGGTTCAAAATCTGGCATTTTATCTTTTTTTGGAAACATTATCTTTTTTATTTACCTTGGGCAGTGGCTGGCTGGCTTCGGCTTTTCCAAAAAACTAAATATCGTCTGATAGCTGTTTCTATTCTTTTAATTACCATCATTTTGACTATAGCAGTATTGGTACGACCAGCTAACTCCACATATGTTAGATATACGCTGATCAGCTTCCCTTTTGTTTTTATTTTTACAGCTTTGGGCATTAGCTGGCTGGCCAGTTATCTAAATCTTAAACGGTTAAGGTTTTTGGGTATTGTTTTAACGGTGGCTCTGATTATTGGTTTAGGAATAAAAAACCACACTTTAAGTTTTTGCTCCACCTGTTATCATTCTATTAATGCTGATGTGCGGGAAAATCCGTTAGCAGATTACAAAAGATTTTTTAATGAAGCCAAGCCTTATTTTGATAAATATCCGGATATGGCTTTGGTGGATGCATGGGAGGATCGAGATATTTGGTATTTAAACCGAAAGGTCGATGCCTTTATGATTGCTAGAAATGACCATCAAGGAAAGAAAACCGAGTTAGGTGGCGCATTTGTGACAAATGTGGATGAGTTAAAAAGGTTTTTACAAAAGAAAGGCAAAGCGTTAGTAATAATCGAAGGATGGCCAAGTTTGGCAGGAAACAAAATGCAGGCGTTTGTGAGAAAATCTTTAAAGTTTAAATACAAGGTTTGTGATAAAAAGTTAGCTAATGAGGGTTGGTGTTTGGAGTTATATAGTTATGGGGTAAAAAATGGAAAAAATTGATGTAGTTATTGTTAATTATTTACAATCATCTACGGTTACTGAGTTAGTGGAAAGCCTAATTAAAGAAAAAACAGTTGGTCAAATAATTGTAGTGGATAACAGCGAGGATAAGGGCGAGGCGAAAAGATTAAAAGAGAATTTAGATGATTTAAAAGTAAAGATTGTAGTTAGTGATGAAAATTTGGGGTTTGCAGCTGGAAGTAATGTGGGTTTTAAACAAACAAGATCAGATTATGTGGCTTTCGTGAATCCAGACATTGTGTATGAGGGTGATTTGGATCAGATATTAAATGGAGTAAGAAGCTTAGGGGCGGATATAGTAGCGCCGGTTATGGTGGATAAAAAAGGAAATCTTATTCCAACGGCCGGGCATTTTCCCAAATTAAGTTTAAAGTTTTGGCGGTATTTGTTATTATGGGTTGAAAAAATTAACCACGATATCAATCACCCTATCCGAGTTGATTGGGTAAGTGGGGCTTTTATGGTGGTAAGACGTGATGTTTTTGAAGCCTTGAGTGGTTTTGATAAAAAATTTAAGCTTTATTATGAAGATTTGGATTTGTGTTGGCGGGCTAAAAAGAATGGATTTACGATTTGGTATTTACCGGTAAAAATTGTTCATTTATCACACCAGTCGGTGAAAAAAAATAAAGATCAAGCTAACAAATGGTTTAATCAAAGCCGGTTTTATTTTGTTAAAAAACACCGAGGATGGTTGATGGCAATGATAAATAAAATGACAAACTGGATTAAAGCCAACTCTGGGTGAAAAGGGGAGTACTCAGCTGGGAGGAGTTAAGAAATTAAAATTAAAAGTGTGGAGCTTGAATTTGAAACCTCAAACTGCTATTGGAGAAAAAGTGGTCCGCGGCAACTATAGATTTTTGTTACAAGTCGGGAATATACCCCTGCGCCTTCGGCTAGATCCTTCACTTCGCCTAACGGCTCGTTCAGGATGACGCGAGAAGAGAGTCTTCCGGCTCCGTTCGGGATGACGGGGAAAGGAGGAAGGTACAACCTCCTCCCCGGGTCATTCTGACCCTCCGTGGCGGAGGGGAAGAATCTAGCGAAGCGCAAAGAATTTGGCACCCAGGT
Organism: Candidatus Microgenomates bacterium; assembly: GCA_015486555.1. Classification (GTDB taxonomy): domain Bacteria; phylum Patescibacteriota; class Microgenomatia; order JAADGY01; family JAADGY01; genus S014-63. Next base: position 9,235 of record WFRL01000046.1, read on the forward strand.
TTGAGTTGATTCTCGTGCGCCTTTGGCTATAGATCCTTCGTCGCTGTTGCTCCTCAGGATAACTTCTCAAAGGGTCCAAACTTAATCATTGGCATTCGGTCATTGAAGATTAGGCAGTTTCTTTCCCTGTTTAGAGTTTAGTGCTTAGGATTTGTTTCTCTTAACTAGAATCAACCAGTAAAGTCTTCCTACTTTAGGTGTTGAATTTGAAACTGGGATGTAGGGTTTATCTGCTAGCCGAAGTGCTATAGTGAAGTATGCGCTTGTGGTCAATTAGAAATAAGACCTTACTTAACAACCAACTATCTAGTTTTCTGATAATCTTGTTTTTCCTCTTTCTTATTGATGCTATCCTTTCTTATTGGGTTCCCAACTTCATTCAAAACATATATCACAACTCTTTCTATATGGGCTTGATAGTTTCCGCTTCCTCAATTGTGGGCCTTGCTTTCGATATGGTTTTCTCAGAGGTACTTGGTGGACGGACAGTTAGTCAAGTAGTGGGACTTCTTGGAGGAGGGATATTCTTTTTTATTCTCTTTCTCAGCTTAAGTTCTTTTAAACCGAGTTTAATTTTTCTTCTTCTGGCTATGGCCAGCTGGGGATTTTATTACGATCTTTTTAATTTCTCTAGCCAGCAGTATGTGGCCGAAACTACCCTCCTCCCTGATCGACCTTTGATTTGGTCAGTAATTAGTTTCATTCGCAATCTAGCCTACTTCATCGGTCCTTTAATTGTAGTCAAACTTCTCTTTAACAATAATCAAGCTGTCCTTTTGTCAGTTTTCATTACTCTCATCTTAGCTGGCCTGAAATTAAAATCTTCTGTTTTTAAAAGATCAAAAAATACCTTTCGACACCGGGCTGTCAGTTTTCTGGCCGAGTTAAACCATTGGTGGGTGCTTCTTGACCACGTTTGGCCTTTACTTATTATCAGCCTTTTTCTTGGCCTAATCGACGCCACTTATTGGACCACCGGAACAATCATCACTAATAACTTAGCCCAGATCTCAACCTGGGGAGGTTTATTTCTCTCTTTATATATCTTACCTTTTCTCCTTTCCGGTGGCTTCATTTATAAATTCCACATTAAAACCATTCACTATCATTTGGTTTTAAGCCTTCTTTTCTTAGCTGGCACCTTCTTAGCTTCAATTAACTTCCTTCCCTACCTTTGGTGGAAATTAGCCATTGTTTTTATCTCTAGCACCCTCATCGCCATTAGCCAGCCCTTAATTAATACTGCCTATACTAACCTCCTTGTCCGACTTGGACGGCACCGGGAACATTTAATTGGTCTTTCAGATTCTATGCTCAACCTAGCCTATATCTTTGGACCGATTATTGCCGGTGGCCTGGCCGCTTGGGTAGGAAACATAAACACTTTCGCCATTATGGGGATTAGTTTAGGACTAATCACTATTTTTCTCTGGCTAACCATTCCTTCCCAACTTCGCCTGCCTCAAAAGGAAATCTCCCAATGGGAAGAATAACCTCATTCTTCTCCGGGTCAACCCTGAACTGATTAAAAATTATAAAGTCTTAGCACCTAGGCTTGAGTAGACACCCGTGCGCCTTCGGCTAGATCCTTCACTTCGCCTATCGGCTCGTTCAGGATGACAGAGAAAAGGGAAGCGGCTCGTTCAGGATGACGCGAGAAGAGGAAGGTACGACCTCCTTCCCGGGTCATTCTGACCCTCCGTGGCGGAGGGGAAGAATCTAGCGAAGCGCAAAGAACTTGGCACCAAGTTTGAGTTCTAATTCCTGCGCTCGCTGTTGCTCGCTAGATCTTTCGTCGCCCCAGCTCCTCAAGATGACCGGGGAAAGGGATTGTGTTAGACTAAATTATGAAACTGCCATGGGACAAAAAGGTGCCTACCGAAAATTCCAATAGAGATAATTCGACAGCTTCAGATCAGAACAAGCTAGCCGAAGGGGTTACTGATGTAGTTGATGTAATAGCCCCTTCAGCTATCGAGGAGGACTTCAATTTTCTCAGAATTGGAGATAGTTATGTTCAAACTCTTTTTGTAGCTGGTTACCCCCGTTATGTTTCTTCCAACTGGCTTCTTCCTCTTATAAACTTTGAACATACTATTGATATAAGCATGCACATTTACCCTGTAGAGGGGAAAACAGTACTAGATGATTTGAGACGAAAAATCGCCGAGATGGAGGCGGAGATTACTAACGACCTTCAACAAGGAAAGGCGATTAATCCCAGTACTCAAGCTAAGTTGGAGGACGCCCGACTTCTCCAAGAGCAGCTGGTCCGGGGGGTAGAACGATTCTTCCTCTTCGGCCTCTACATTAATATCTACAGCTCTACTCTTAAAGAACTAAGGTTCACCTCTGAACAGGTTATCTCAACTTTAGGTTCAATAATGATTGTTGCTAAAAAGGCAACCTTACAAATGGACGAGGGTTTCAAAGCAGTCATCCCTATAGCTGAAGATAAATTAGACATAAAGAGAAATATGGATACGACCTCCTTGGCAACTACTTTTCCTTTTACCTCTTCCGAGTTATCTGATAATAGGGGAATACTTTATGGGATTAATGAACATAATGAATCATTAGTAGTTTTTGACCGTTTCTCTTTAGAAAATGCTAATATGACCGTTTTTGCCACTTCAGGGGCTGGGAAGTCATATGCTGTTAAATTAGAAGTTCTTCGCTCTCTTCTTTTCGGAATTAATGTCATTGTCATCGACCCCGAGGATGAGTATCGTATGTTAGCCAGTGCTGTTGCTGGTAACTACCTTGATTTTTCCCCAACCTCAGCTAACAAGGTTAATCCTTTTGACTTAAAGATAAACAAGATCGAGGATGAGGATGTCCTTAGCCAAAAAATAATGTTCCTCCATGCCTTGATGGAGATTATTATGGGAAAATTTACCCCAGAGGAAGGAGCTATTATTGATCGGGCTATTGTTCGTGCTTACAAGATGAAGGGGATTACCCCTGATCCTCAAACTCAGACCAAAGAACCTCCTTTAATGGAAGATCTTTATAAAATTTTAGTAGGCTATGAAAACGAGGTTGGTAAACAACTGGCCCTAAGGATGGAACGTTTTATTAAAGGCGGTTTAGCTAAGATATTTAATGCTCCCTCAAATATTCGCCTCGATTCACCCTTAACTGTCTTTTCAATACACAAAGTGGAGGATGAGTTAAGGCCAGTAGCTATCTTTGTTATTCTTAACTTTATCTGGAACGAAATAATCACTCGTTTCAAGAAGAGGTTATTAGTTGTTGATGAAGCTTGGTATCTAATGCAGTACCCCGGTTCAGCCCGTTTTCTCCGAGGAATAACCAAAAGGGCCCGCAAGTACTACTTGGGAGTTACTACTATAACCCAAGACGTAGAGGACTTCTTAAACTCCCCTTATGGAGCCTCAATAATTAATAACTCAGCCATCCAGCTTTTAATGAAACAAGCACCAGCCGCCATTGATAAAGTTAGTAAAACTTTTTACCTCTCTGAGGGAGAAAGAAAGCTTCTCTTAGCAGCGAATGTTGGTGAGGGGATTTTCTTTGCTGGAGCCAATCATGTAGCTATACGAGTGGTAGCCGCGCCTGAGGAACACCGACTTATTACCACTAAACCTGAAGAAATTCTAGCTGCTTCTCAAGGTGGAGCTGACAAGAGTTGATTGATACTCAAAAGGAGAGGATGTCTTAATCGGCTGGTTAGGATTGTAGATAGCATAAAAAAGATGAATAAGTTCCTGATCGGTCAGTTGCCTGGCAGGCAGGCCAATTCTGGCCAATTGGCGGATGAGATGATCCCGTTTAGGCTCAAGGGCATTTTTAGCTTTAATCAGAAGAGAATCTAGATTTATGGTTGGTTCTTCAACTTTCTTCTTTTCCTCCTTCTTAGTAAAAGGGGAGAAAAGGTTAAATTCCGTCGTTGGTGGTTTGAAAACAACCGGTTTGTAAGGAATAGCTAAGTAAAACTTTTTGTCAAGAACATTTTTATCTTTAACTAACTGTTGAATAAAACGCCGATATTCTTCCAGGCGACCCTTCATTAGTTTTCGTTTTATTTCTTTTAACCTCTCATCGAGGTAGTTAAGGTACAGAGAAAGGTCCTTTTTTTGGGAATGGATATAAATTTGAATAGGAAAAGAAAGGGAGTTTAAAAGGCCAGAATAAGCAAAAATAACTGCTTCTTGTTCTTCTTCTGATAGAAGATCAAAGTTAATGGCCCCTACCCAAATGATCATAACTACGCTCATATCTTTAAGAATCACCAAGTTATTCTGGATGGTTTTTAAGGGAATTTGTTCTTGGGTCGTCCCAACAATACCTATCTTCCGTGGATCGATCATATTTCATTATAGCTTACTTTTCTCCCCTAACATACCTCAATTCGTGAAGTACAACCTTCCCAGAAGCAGTCACTCTGACCCTCCATGGCGGAGGGGAAGAATCTAGCGAAGCGCTATGAATTGGCTCTCTCTTTGTTTCCGGTCATTCTGAGCCCCAGCGAAGAATCTAGCGAAGCGCAAATACTTAGCTCCCAAGCTTGAGTTCTAATTCCTGCGCTCGCTGTTGCTCGCTAGATCCTTCACTTCGCCTGGCGGCTCGTTCAGGATGACAGAGAAAAGGGAAACGGCTCGTTCAGGATGACCGGGAGGAGGAGGCTCCTCAGAATGATGTGAGGGGGTGCCTGTCAACTCGTTTAGGATAACGGGGATAAACAAGGATGCTCTAATACCTAAGTTAAGTCAATAAATTGTCTAACTGAGAGATAATATACTTGTTTAAAAATTGTCTAATGGAGCGGCTGCGAATCTGACTACTAATTCTACGAAACTCATTGATATTAGAGATTTTTCTAAGTCGCTTAATAACTTTAAGGTCACTAGAAACGATCTGGTGGGTCTGGGCAAATCCCCAAGCTATTTCGCCTGCTTCTTGAAGGTATTCCTTAACAGCAACTGCTGGAGAATGTTTTTGATATTTTAGGAGGACACGAAGACCAGAGAGACGCACCTTGGTAGTCTCCGCCATAAACCGCTTATTAAGAAGTATCTCAACACCAAATCTAGCCCGGCGCATCTTGTGGAGGAGAGGTAATAAATCCTGACGATAATAAGCTCGCTCTCCTCCTAAATAATCAAAAAATGATGACCACGGGGGAATTCCTCTGCTACACAGACCTAAAACGGCTCGGGTTTGATTATTTAATATAGGTGCTAAAAGCTTATGAATATGACCTTTACGAAGATTAAGGATATCAGCGTCAAAAAAAGCGACAATTGCCCCTGTGGCGGCTTCTACTCCAGCGGTCAGAGCAAAACCTTTACCCCGATTGCGACGCAGATTAATCAGCCTAATACGGGGCTGGAATTGCTGGAGAACAGATAAGGAACGATCAGTTGAGCCGTCGTTAACACAAATAACCTCACGGATTAAGGGACTAGTCAGGAGAGTTTGGACAACTTTAGCTACAGTTTTTTCTTCATTATAAACAGGGACAATGGCGGAAACTGCTTTAGGCTGATAAAACTGGCGGTAAGAATGATCGTCCTTAAAGAAGACAACAATGATGTCCTCACCTATTGCTTCCCAATGGCGGGGGATGGCTTTAGGGATAATTCCGAAGCCTTGTTTAATTCCAGTTAAGAGTTGGCGGCGGCTGTAGTAACTGTCCCAATGAACAAAATTTTGTCCATCCCGTTCGGACCATTCAGCCAACCAATGTTTAATTTTCTGCCAAACCTTATGATGTCTTCGATAGTCATTAGGCTTAGCTGGCTCACAGATGATAAGCATTTTACGGCTGTTTTTCCAAACAAGCCGAATAAAATCACCCCGCCGGGGTTTGGAAAGGTGATGGAGAAGATCACAAGCAACTATAATATCGGCTGGTTGGTAATCTTGAGAATTAAGGGCATTGCCCTCAAAAATATTCAAACCTTGTTTCTGACCATACCTTAGTAGATATTGATTAGTATCAAAACCAGAGTAACGGCTTTTAGGAGGAAGAAACTTAGCCAAGGGTGCTGGGCCACAACCAGGTTCTAATACTGAATCTCCGGGGCGAACGAAACTGGCGATATAACGGTAACGTTGGGTAAAGGCCTGACGGTGAAGAAAACGCAATCCCCAAAGATAGAGACGGGGAAAACGATAAAAAATACTCTCCTTCATGGTGCTATTTTAGCATTCTTTTTCCTGCTCCCCGGGTCGTCCCGATAAATCGGAGCTAGCGAAGTGCTATGAATTGGATCTCTCTTTGTTTCCGATCATTCTGAGCGATAGCGAAGAATCTAGCCGATAGGCGCAGGGAATTGGAACTAGGAACTAGGTTAGAGGAACTAGGTTAAAAACAATCAATAAACTTGTAAAGTAAGAGCTTAGAAAAAACTTAAGTGCCAGCGACTTTGCGCTCGCTGTTGCTCGCTAGATCCTTCACTTCGCCTGACGGCTCGTTCAGGATGACAGAGAAAAGGGAAGCGGCTCGTTCAGGATGACGCGAGAAGAGGAAGGTACAACCTCCTCCCCGGGTCATTCTGACCCCCCTCCGGTAGGGGGAAGAATCTAGCGAAGCGCTCTTACCCAACCTAGTTTAGTTCTGATTACTCGCTTCCAACTTTGCTAGGAGACGAAGGTAACCTGCTTTACCAGCAAAACCAATCATCTGATCGACGATCTGACCATCCTTAAAAAGGATAACTGTCGGGATGCTCATTACTCCATACTCTGAAGCTAATTGAGGCTCTTCATCAACATTTATCTTCATGATTCGTAGATTTTTATACTCTTCGTTTAGTTCTTCCAAAACTGGCTCGGCCATCTTACAAGGGGCACACCAGGGGGCCCAAAAATCAACTAAAACTGGCGTCTTTGATTCTAAAACCTCACTCTTAAAATTGTCTTGGGATAGGTGTTTAATCTCCCCAGCCATAAAACCTCCTTTAAATGAATAAAAATGGAACAACATTAAGATTATAACTCACAATGATGTAGGATGGAATTATGAAGAAAAATAACCTCTTAGTTCCCCTAAGGTACCGCCATTATTTCGGCCAAGCTTTAACAGTTGATGAGTTGTGGTTCTGGCAGTACAGGACACAACTTAAAAAAGAAGAGATTAAAAAAGAACTTCAGGAACTAATAAATAAGGGCCTTTTAAAAGAAGAAAATGGTTACTATTTTTTAAAACATTTTTCTTTCAGTTCAACTAACCAGATAAATAAGCGCCGAGAAGCAAAACGAAAAGTCAGCTTGGCCCAAAAAAGATTAGATAAACTTAACCTGCCAGCCGAAATCTTGTTTTTAGGCCTAAGCGGTTCAGTGGCTGCTGGTTATGCTGATTTAGATGACGATCTGGACTTAGTAGTAATTACTCAGAAAAATAGCCTTTGGTGGTCCCGTTTTCTTCTTTATATTTTAAATCCCTCTCTACCTCGCCGCCACCCGGGACAGAAGAGTCATTTTCGAGATCTCTTTTGTCTTAATTTGTGGTTGGACTTAAGTCAATTATCTTTCCCCCCTAGTCTCTATGTGGCAACGGAACTTTTAAATGTTATTCCTCTTCTTAATCAGGGTGGAGTCTATAACTACTGGTTAAAGAAGAATAAGTGGCTTCATAATTTTTTCCCCCAGGCTTACAAAGAAAAGATGAAAGAATTTTCTCTTCCCACCTCGACTCGCCCCACCTCTCTCATAGTAAGGGCGCTAAACCTGCCTCTCTTTTTAGCTCAGCTAACCTATATGTCACCTAAGATGCAAGGGGAAAAAGTGTCTCTTCATTCAGCTTTTTTCCACCGCCACGATTACTCTCAAATTCCAGTCCTTAATCTTTATGATACTCAGACTGGATCTTCTGTGGGTGATGGTCGGGATAGATAACAGATGGATAAATTAAACTATAAAGGCTGGGAATGCCTCGGGTCGCAGTTCCCGACAAGTTGGGATCTAGCCGAAGGCGCAGGGGTGTCTACTTCAAGCCTGGAGGCTAAGATTTTGCGCTTCGCTAGATTCTTCCCCTCCGCCTCGGAGGGTCAGAATGACCCGAGAGGAGGTTGTACTTTCCTCCTCTCCGTGTCATCCTGAGGAGCTGAGGCGACGAAGGATCTAGCCGAAGGCGCACGAGAGCATTCTCAAGCGTCGGTGCCAATTCCTGCGCTCACTCTGTTCGCTAGATCCTTCACTTCGCCTGGCGGCTCGTTCAGGATGACACGGGGAGCAGGCGGTTCTCTCACAAATGAGTCATCCTGAGCCCCGCGAAGGATCTAGCGAAGCGCAAAGTCACTGGCACTTAAGTTTTTTCTAAGCTCTTACTTTACAAGGTTATTGATTATTTTTAACCTAGTTCCTAGTTCCAATTCCCTGCGCCTTCGGCTAGATTCTTCGCGGGGCTCAGAATGACACAATACTAAACTCCAAGTACCAAATTCCAAGTA
>WFRL01000047.1 GCA_015486555.1 Candidatus Microgenomates bacterium
CCCTAATGTTCTTGCTTTGGTAGGAGACTCAACTACGATTAATTTCTTTGACATACTTTTGATTATACACACTATATTAATTTTCAATTACCAATGATCAATTTTCAAATAAAACAGAACTCAGAGCTTGGAGCTTGGAACTCAGATCCTAGAACTTAGAACTTGGAAAAAATAACCAAATTACAAATTCCAAGATACAAACAAATTCCAAATTCCAATAACCAAAACCTTATATCCCAGGTCATCCTGAACGAAGTCGAAGGCGAAGTGAAGGATCTAGCGAGCGGTAAGCGAGCGCAGGAAAGTGAACCCAGGCTTGGGAGCATACTCATGCGCCTTCGGCTAGATTCTTCGCTTGTCGCTCAGAATGACCCGGGGAGAAGGTTGTACTTTCCTCTTCTGCGTCATCCTGAACGAAGTCGAAGGCGAAGTGAAGGATCTAGCGAGCGGTAAGCGAGCGCACGGAGATAGACAGACCAACAAATATAGGTTTATAATACTTAGCTTAGGTTTATAACCTTTTGATACAATTTGACTATAATAGCTATATTGAGGTATACTTCAGTAACTATGGCGAGCGATGATATTCCTAACCTCCTCCAAAATAACAAATCTAATACTCCTCCTAATCTATCAAAGACAGGTGATGAACTAAATGACTTAAACACTCTTCCTCCTCTCCTAACAGTAAGAGAAGTAGCCAAAATTCTCCGTGTTTCCCCCATCACCATTAAGCGATGGACTAAGCGAGGACGGCTACCGGCTATCAGAATAAACTCTCGAGGTGACCGTCGCTACAGGAAGGAAACTATCCTTTATTATCTCGGCGCAAAAGTTCCTCAAGGATAAAATTCCCTTATTTTTTTAAATACCTTCCCACAGGGTTTAAACTAACTAAGTCTTTTAATTCCATCTCACTTAGTAGCTGAAAGAGTTCATTTAATGGTATTTTAACTCCTTGACTAATTTCTTCCATACTTAAGGGCTTAGTTTTTTCCTCAAGGAAGCTTAAAATGACCCGTTCCTTATCCCCTAAATTCTCCCCTAAAGTTAACTTCTTTTTCTCTTCTTTGGAATGAGAAATTGCTTTTAGCTCCTTAGCAAAATCATCAAAAGAAACAATCGGCTTAGCTCCTTGTTGAATTAAAAAATTAGGCGCCCAAGAATAAGGATTATCTATCTGCCCAGGAAAGGCATATACCTCTCGACTAGCGGTGATCGCTTGAGAAGCAGTAATAAGAGTTCCACTTTTATTAGAACCCTCAACCACCACTAGAAATCTAGAAATACCCGCTATAATCCGGTTACGGCGAGGAAAACTACCTCGATTAATTTTCCCTTGACCAAAACCTATTTCTGTTAAGACTACACCATTCTCCTCTATTATCCGTTTAGCTAACTGGCGGTGACTACTAGGATAAACATTATCTAAACTTGAAGGAATTACCGCAATTGTTCTTCCCCCGCTCTCGAGGGTAGCCAGGTGAGCTATACTATCAATACCAAAAGCTAAACCTGAAACTACTGTCCAATTATTATCAATTAGTAAACTCACGCACCTCTGAGCCATTTTTCTCCCATATTCCGTTGGCTTTCGACTACCAACAACACCAGCTGTATAAAGCTCAAAAAAAGAATCTAACTCCCCCAAAACAAAGAGAACCAAGGGGGGAGAAGAAATATTTTGAAGATAAAAGGGATAATTTTTATCCCCCAAAATTACTATTTTCGCCCCATATTTGTCAACTTTCTCCTTCAACCATCGCCTCTTCAACTTCCCTTCCTCTTTATTAAGAAAAGCAGTTAAAACATTCTTTGGTGTCTCTTTTATTAAAATTTCTCTTAATTTTTTAGGTGTTAAAATACCAAAATTTACTAGAGTAGCCAAGGCTAGCCGTTCTTTTTCATCCTCCAACCAGCTAAATTTCTTAATCATTATTTTTAAAGCCTAGGAGATAATTTAATATCTTTTTAGCCAGGGGCGCAGCTTGATAGGAACCTTCCCCAGCATTTTTAAGAAAAACAGTCACTACATAACGAGGTTTATCGGCAGGAGCAAAAAGAGTAAACCAAGCATCTGCCTTTTCATTCTTCCCTTCCTCTGCTGTTCCTGTCTTTCCCGCTACTTTGACTGGGTAATGGAAAAATACAAAGGCAGTACCCCCCGACAGACAGGCTTCTTTCATTCCTTCAATTACTACCGACCAACTGTTTTCTTTAACCCTCAAAGTTGAGGAGGAAGTTCCTACTGCTTTATTAAGATGAAGTTGTACCTTTTTCCCTCGAAGGGCAAAAATCAAGGTCATTCTAGCTACCTGGAGAGGGGTAACTCTTAAATCTCCTTGACCTATAGCTAGATGATAAGTATTACCCAAGAACCACTTTTCTCCTTTCACTACCCGTTTCCAGTGAGAAGTAGGAATTAACCCAAATTCCTCGGCAGGTAAATCTATCCCACTACTCTGCCCCAACCCTAACTCTGCAGCATACTCAGCCATAATTTCCGGACCAACCAAGGCCCCTACTCTATAGAAAAAAATATCATTTGATCTAGCTAGAGCTCGAATAACATTTAATTTCCCTTCCCTTCGGCCATACTCTGTCCAGTACCAGTTACGGTAAACATAATTTTTTATCTTAATAAAGCCTGTGTCCTCTATCTCCGTCTTGGGAGTAATTTTTTCTTTATCCAAAGCTGACAGAGCAGTAACTAGCTTAAAAATAGAACCAGGGGGATAAGCTTCCTGGTAAGCCTTATTTATCAAAGGTTTAGCTTTATTTTGAAAAGTTTCCTCAATTATTTTTTTTCTCTTCTCCCTATCCTGAGGATAAGAACCACTTAAAGCATTAGCTGAAAAAGAAGGATAACTTACTAATGAGAGCACTCCACCATCTTTATCTAAAACCACCACTGACCCAACTTCCTCTTTTTCTTTTAATAAGTGGAAAATATAGTCCTGAAGTTGAAGATCTAAGGTAAGTTGAAGATCATTTCCTGCTTGAGGGGGATACCAGATATTACTTCTAACTGCTATGCCTGGCTTTCCCTGAAGATAAAGCTCATATGATTTCTCTATTCCCCCTTGACCTACAAAACTATTCGGAGTTAAACAATATCCACTATGTCCAAGAGAGCAATAATGAAGATTTAACCCCTTTTTATCAACTAAGTTAACATAACCTAACACAGAAGCTGTTGTTTTGTCGAAAGGGTAGTAACGTAGGTAACGAGTAGGTAACTTTTTATTAGTTAGAAAAGAGAACTGAGTTGTTCCCATAAAGGAGCTCCAAAACATTTCAGGATAACTAAGCCATCTTCCTTTAAGATAATAAATTGGTCTATTTTCAACCAAGAGTTTTCCTTTGCTGTCAAAAATTAGTCCTCTGGGGGGTGCTAACCAATGAAGATTGCGTTCCTTCAGACGGAAGAGTAACCAATTAGAAGAAAATATACCTTTCCCCAGAACTAAGATTATCACCAAGACAAAAAAGAAAAATAAAAAGATAACTCCATTTAAATAAATTTGCCAAAAGTTCCCCTCTAGCCCCTCTTTTTTCTTTTGTTCCCTGGACTGCCAATGTCTCTTTGATAAAAAAGATAAACTACCGGTAAAACTTTGCATTTCTTCTAAGGCCATAATTCATTAAGAAAACTGTTTCAATAAAAAATCCGAGAAGGCTAAAAGGGGGCAAGAAAAAGAAAAAACTGACAACAACACTTAGAAAGCCAGCCAATAAGATAAGTCTAATTGCTTGTTGAACCCTATTAAGATGCCACCAAGAACCAAGTAGGAAATAACAACTAAAGTCAAGAAAACTAACAACCAACCAACTAAATCCTAAAGGAAAACCAATCAGATAATCAACTAAAAGAGAAAGAAGAAGGCCTAACCACCATTGTAGTTCACTTTCCAGGGGAAAAATTAAAAACCACCAGAAAGGATAAAATATTAGGCGCCAATAATTCCAGAAAAGTAAAGCTAGATTAAGACCCACTTCAAAAACAAAGGCGATAATAATGATCGACCACCAAACACTGCTCTTTATAAATAAGAAGGGTAAGTACTTTAACTGCCCCTCCTTGTTGAGTTCTCTAAAAATCCTTCCGTCTAATGAATTGATTGGACTAGTAAAATACCTCATTTAATTACTGCTTTTTACTTATTAAAGTTAAATCCCTATCTACCTGAATATCACTCTTCCAGGGAAGTTTAATGGACCATCGTTGATAAACAGCATCACTTTCTTCTAATTGGTAGGTTCTTCCAATTGGGGGGAAATTATCATACTCTGCCGACAGAAGATAGATAAACTGGTCTGGTCTCAATTCTACACCTCGCAGAACTTGGTCTAAAATAAGCTTACCCCTTTTCAGTTTAATTACTCCCCCAGTAATAAACTGCCCTTTTTCATCTGTTACCTTTACTCGTAAGGGAAATGGTGGTTGGAACCATAAATTAAGAGTAACGAAATTAGTCCCCCCCTTTTTTTGCCAATCACCTATTAACCAATTTTCAAAAACAGCCACACCTTTAAGGGCTAAACTCCTTGCTTGGGGCACCTCCACTACGACATCCCCCCCTCGAATAACTATTATTTTCCCCTGAATTAAGAGGTAATTATCGTCTAACCGCTTAGAAAAAGTTGGAGACCGTCCAGTTGAAGAAAAAAGATGACAACTTCCTAAAAGCGAGTGGTACTTTTCTTTAAGTTTTTCATTCTCTATCTTTAACGCTTCTTTTCTTGTTAATAAAAATCTATATGAACTTATTTGTCTCTCCAACCAACTACTAGGACGGATAAGAAAGATAAAAGCAGATCGTCTTTTAGGCCAAGAAATGGTTAAAAAG
>WFRL01000048.1 GCA_015486555.1 Candidatus Microgenomates bacterium
AACTTTATAAACTTTATGAACTTTCTAACTTAAATATTTCTTTTTAATCCGATTTTTGAGTGGGTAGGACTTTTTCTTGACGTTTGCTCCTTTTTTAGTCAAAATAGGTAAGATATGTTTAAGAAAAGGCACTACTCCTTTCTCTACCAGTTAAGCCTGATGTATTTATGGTTGGTTTTAACGGTTACTGGGGTGGTTATTTCTATTTTAGGGTTGGGAATAAATCAAAGAAGAAGGAATAACCTCTTATCCTTTAGAACTCAAAGAACTCTTTCTCATTATATTCTTTATTCTCAATTGATTGCTATTCCTTCTGGTCAAACTATTTATCAAACTAAGGTCTTTACTCAGGACGCTCGAGTTCTTATAGTCAGCCGTTATTTAAAGAAATATAACTCGCCGATGATAAAGGAAAATCCAAATATTGCTTCCCTTTTTGTGGAGATGGCTGATGAGTATAATCTGCCTTGGACTCTCCTCCCAGCAATTGCTCAGTGCGAGTCCAATCTAGGTAAGCATACCCCGCCGCATTGTTATAATGCCTGGGGTTATGGGATTCACTCTGAAGGGACTTTATGTTTTTCTTCATGGGAAGAAGGAATAAGAAGAGTTGCCAAGGGATTAAGCCAAGATTATTTCAGTCAAGGCTTAGTTAAACCAGAAAGTATAATGGAGAAATATACTCCAGTATCTAACGGCTCTTGGGCCAGATGTGTTGATCATTTTACCCAGGAATTGAAAGAAGGAATAGAATAATATTATATTTCCTATGATTTCTCACTTTTTAACCTACTGGTTGTATCGACCTCTTTTCAACTTTATGATTCTTTTATACGACATCTTTAATTTCCTTTATCCAGGGATAAGTATTGGGACGGTGGTTATTATCTTTACTATAATCTTTCGTTTGGTTATTTTGCCTTTATCTTGGAATAATGACTATTCTGAAAAGGAAAAGAGAGACATAGCGGAGAAGGTTAAGAAAATGGAAGAGGAGTTTAAAGATCAGCCGGATAAAATTAAGGAATTTAAACGAAAAATTCTTTGGAGCCATAAGAAAATAGTTTTCTTTGAAATAGTTAACCTTGCTTTGCAGGTGGGTATTGCTGTTTTCCTTTTTGCTTTCTTTTCTACTGGGATTAAAGGTTTAGATAAGCATCTTCTTTATTCAGTTATTCCTTATCCCAAACACATAAATATTTACTTTCATGGGATTGATTTAACTATTCCTAATATGAGGCTTAACTTGCTTAATTCAACGATTATCTTTATCGTTGAACTACTATCCATTTGGAATCAGCCTTTTCCTATTACTCAGAGTGATATCTCTACCTTAATTTTTCTGCCGATTATTGCCTTTCTTTTTTTTGGTCATATGCCTTCAGGAAAGAAGTTATTTGTCATCACCACTTTAACCTTTACTATTTTTATTATTCTAGTGAAAAAGATTGTCTATTGGTATTACATCCTTAAGGATAAATTGGCTCCCGAAAAGAAGACTGAAAATAAAGAAGCAGTTTCATCGACAGAAAGTGATACAATCAAACAGGAGGTAGTAAATGGCTGATTTTGATAAATTAATTGTTTCTTTCTTGGTAGATGAGGTGGTTGGTGGCTTTTTTATTTCTGTCCCGCCGGGCCATGTAGCTTGTGTTTATGACCGTGGTCGGGGGGTATTGCCAAAAACTTGGGGGCCAGGTCTACATCTCAAGATACCTTTTTGGCAAGTAGCTAAACTTTTTAACGCTCGAGTTTTAGAGTACACTATCAAAGAAGGTTTTAATCCTGATAAGAACCCTGAAATGTTAGGTGATAAGCCAATAAGAGCAGTTACTCGAGACGGTAAACGCATAGTAATGGAAGGATCTATTCTTTCTAAGGTAGATAAAAACAGAGCCAATGAGGTATGGGAAAATGTTGGTGATAACTTTGTTTCTAAGATAATTAGGCCGGTCTCTAGATCACGGATTCGTTCAGTTCTTTCTGAACTTACTTATGATGAAATAGTTAATCATCGAACGGCGGTGGAAAAACGTTTAAAAGAGATATTAGATAAAGAGTTTGATAAAAGAGGTCTTATTTGTGAAGGCTTTTTGCTATCAGATATAGAAGAGATTCAAAATGGTTTAGAAGTGCCCCAAAAAGATGAAGAAAGAGAAGTTAAAGAAAAGCCGGTAGAGTTGGAAGAACAAAAGGTAGAAGGTTAATTAGATTATTTCTCCATTAGCTATTAGTTTTCGGCCTAGAAGGTTAGTTCTGCCGTGGTGGTTTAAAATAAGGGGAGAAGGAGGGGTGTTCCGAATTGGTTAAGGAACCGACCTCGAAAGTCGGCGTCCCGCAAGGGATATGTGGGTTCGAATCCCACCCCCTCCGCCTTCGCTAAAGCTTCAGAATGTGGAACTCAGTAAAAATAACCAACTGTCAATGATCAATTCTTCAAACAAATTCCAAGTATCAAAACCTTGTTCCCTCGTTGTCCCGACTTGTCGGGATCTAGCCGATAGGCGTAGGAGGGGTTAGCTCTTTCCCTTTTCCCGGTCATTCTGAGTTTTAGCGAAGAATCTAGCGCAGCGCAAAGTCTTGGCACTCAGGCTTGAGTAGACACCCGTGCGCCTCCGGCTAGATCCTTCGTCGCTATAGCTCCTCAGGATGACATGTATATAGGTTTTACTTTATAACTTTATGAACTTTTCAACTTGAATACCTCCTTTTAATCCGATTTTGATTGGGTAAAATTATTAACCGCCCCAATTTTTAGGTTATGATATAATCCATTTATGGCTACAGCGAAAAAACAAGTAGGGGGAAACAAGTTAGAAATTTTGAAGGTTCAAAGTGAGGTAAAAAAAGAATCTCCATCTCAAGTTGAATTGACTATTAAAATTCCCCAAATAGAGATCGAGCGAGTGTACCAAGATACTTTAACTTCTTTAGCTAAAGAAGTAGAGATCAAAGGTTTTAGAAAAGGAGCAGCTCCTCTTAAATTGGTTGAGGAGAAGTTAGGACGTACCTTTGTTTTGCGGAAAGCAAGTGAGTCTTTAATTGTGGTTAGTTATCTTCAAGCGGTTAAAAAACACCAATTAGTTCCAATTGCTGATCCTCAATTAACTAAAGCAGTTACGCCAGAAAAAGAAGAGTGGCAATTAACTTTTAAAGTACCTTTATTACCTAAAGTAGAACTGCCAGAAGACTATCTATATCAGCTGGCTAAAAGGGTTAAAAACAAAGCTAAGATTATTACTCCTAATGAGGCTAAGGAGCCTCAAAAAAATGAAGAAACTAAAAGACGGGAACGGCTAAATAAAACCCTGACTGCTTTAATTGAGATAGGAAAGGTAAATCTACCTCAAACTATTATTGAAACCGAGGTTAATAAAAGATTGGCTAATTTGGTTGATCAAGTCCAAAAATTGCAGATGACCTTAGATGATTACCTAAAAAGTAAAGGAATAACTGGCGATCAGTTGCGACAAAGCTTGCGAAAACAAGTGGGGGAAGAGTACAAACTGGATTTTTTACTGGCAGAGGTAGCTAAAAAAGAAAAGATCGAGGTAAGTGAAAAGGAAGTAGAAAGTATTTTAGCTAAACAACCTCAACGCCCTTTAGATAAACATCGTCGTCAAGAAGAAGAAAATTACGTAAGGAATCTACTTCTCCGAAGTAAGATCTTGAGTTTTCTTTTAGATAGAGTAGAAAAAGAAAAAGTTGTTATCACTCCTTAAAACAGAGGTAAGTTTCTTCTATGTGTTATACTATAGGAAATGAAAAAGTCAACTCAATCTAATCAGACTAATTATCAAGGTCCAAAAACTCAAGGAGAAACTACTTCACTCCCTTCTTCTCCTTTCTTCAAAGGTCAAAGAGGAAGGTTTCCTTTTATCTCTCCTTTTGAAGGGTCAGAAAAACGGTTTATTGAAGAAAATAAAGTAGAACAACTCTTGCAATGGCAACGGGTTAGGTATGAAGAACAACAACAGGAAGAAAAAGTTATTTTTGATCGGCGGCAGAAAGAAATAGCTAAGAAAATAGAGGAGATAAGAGAGGAACTCCTGAAATTAGCTAAAGAAATAGGCCAGGAGGCTAAAAATGTTCAACAAGTGTTGATAGAAAACATTCCTGAGCCGGCTGAATATCATCTTTCCTTTTTAGAGAAAGTAAGGAGGACTTTAATTTTCTTACGGAAAAAAATTAGTCGGAGCCGAACTTGGTTGGAAGAGTGGCAGGAGAGGGCTATGAAACGGCGTTATTATTGGTACTACTTCAAGAAAAGTGGAGCTAAGTTCTGGTTGTCCGGTGAACGTGTTGTAGCTACCCAAACTGGTTAAAGTATAATTTCCAACTATCTGGACCCTTTTCCTTAATGCCATCCTGATCTGTGTGGATCTAGTGTTAGCGTAAAGAACTTTGATCCCACATTAGAAATACATCCCTGCGCCTGTCGGCTAGATCCTTCGTCGCTCTGGCTCCTTAGAATGGCGCGAGGAGAGGAAAACAACTTGCTCAGGATAACTCGGGAACACAACACTTCCTCTCAGGTCATTCTGAGCTTTAGCGAAGAATCTAGCGAAGCGCAAATACTTAGCTCCCAGGCTTGAGTAGACACCCCTGCGCCTTCGGCTAGATCCTTCACTTCGCCTCTCGGCTCGTTCAGGATGACTCCCTAAAAAGGTTTTGAATTTTGATCATTGAGATTTGTTTGGATACTTGGAATTTGTGATTTGGTGCTTTCTTGCCGAGTTCTAAGCTCCAAGTTCTGA
>WFRL01000049.1 GCA_015486555.1 Candidatus Microgenomates bacterium
TCCTAAAAGATTAGCAAAACTAGCTGAAGTTCGGGAGGGAAGAAACAAACTTAAACTAAGAACTAAGAATAATAAGGAGATAATCTTAAACCACCTTCTTAACCATCTCTCCATAAAATTACTATACAAAGAAGAGAAGAGATGTGTCAAGCATTTGTCCAAGTTGCCAAACTATGCTTTAATAGTTGTATGAGAAAAAGAAAAATTTTTATCTCTGTTCTTATCCTTATCAGTGGTAGCCTTCTCTTAGGAGGCTGCACTCTACCCTTTTTATCCAAATCCGCTAGCTTACAAATACTTTCCTCTCCCCGGGCCACGGTGATGCTAAACAATAAAATTGTTGGAGAAACTCCCTTTTTCAATGCCAAGATTAAGCCAAACAATTACAATCTCAAGCTGGTGCCGGTCGGCCAGGGCGACAACATTCTTCCTTACCAAACTCAGCTCAACCTTAAAAATGGTCTTAAAGCGGCTCTTAACTGGAATTTTGGGGCTAGTTTAGCTTCTTCAAGTGGCTACTTAATGACTCAAGAGGCAATTGCCAATCGAAAAAAAGCTGTTTTAATGATTATTTCTGAACCAAGTGGAGCGACAGTCAAACTCGACGGCCAAGATATTGGAACCACTCCCATCCAAAAAGAAGACTTAGCTCCTAAACAATATAACATTGAGATAAAAGCACCTGGTTATCGGGCGGAGGAAATTGTCGCTAATGTCGAGGCTGGCTATAAGCTGGTTATCAAAGTTAAGTTGGGCCAGGGAGGAGAAAATCTTCAGTTAGGTGAGCTAACTGCTTCCTCTTCAGCTACTCCCACGCCTGCCCAAGAAATAAAGAAAGTAGAAGTCCTAAAAACTCCTACAGGTTGGCTGCGGGTGAGGTCGGCGGCTGGTTTATCTGGTAAAGAATTAACTAAGATCCACCCAGGAGAAAAATATCCTTTCTTTGATAAGAAAAACGGCTGGTACCAAATCGAGTATACCAAAGGCAAAAAGGGTTGGGTCTCCGGCAGCTACGTCCGCGAGGTAACCAAGACTAAAGAAACTCAAAAACAGCCAGCTCCAACAACCTCACTAAGTGTAACTCCTACTCCCACTTCGCCTGCCAATGAGTAAGAAAAACCTTCTTGAACTAGAGAATATTAACCTTACTTTCAAAAAGAAAAAAATTCTGGAGGGAGTAAGTCTAAGTTTAGTAAAAGGAAAAAGTTATGTTTTAATGGGACCAAACGGCTCTGGAAAATCCTCCCTAGCCAAGGTAATTATGGGTTATTCTAGCTATCAACCAAAAAAGGGGGCAAAAATTATCTTCCAAGATCAAGAAATAACTGGCCTTGATATAGATAAACGGGCTAGGTTGGGCATCTTTCTTAGTTCTCAATCCCCACCTGACTTTGATGGCATTAGAGTCACTGACCTTCTCCAAACAGCCCTAGCCGACAAAAAGAGTTATCTTCAGATTCGAAAAGAGGTAGAAAAGCTAAGTCAAGAGCTCCAATTAGACCCAACCTTAATCAAAAAACCTCTTAATCAGGCCGCTTCCGGGGGGGAAAGAAAAAAACTTGAACTCCTCCAGGCAGCCATTCTTGATCCAACATTTTTAATCCTCGATGAAATAGATACTGGAGTAGACGTTGATGCTTTAAAGACAATATCCCAATTCATCAAAAGACATTTTTTTAAAGCCGATAAGACCCTTTTCTTAATTACTCACTACCAGCGGATTCTTGAATATCTTACTCCTGGCCAGGTGTTAGTGATGAAAGCCGGCCGGATAATTAAAAGCGGCAACTCCTCCTTAGCTAAACTCATTGATAAAAAGGGTTACCGCTGGATCTAGATTAAACTATGAAAACTACTTTCCAACTAGCTAAAGGCTTGACTGAGGATAATATTCGCCAGATTTGGCAACGGAAAAAAGAACCTCAATGGATGCTAGAGTTCCGCCTCCAAGCCCTTAAAATTTTCTATAAGTTACCCTTGCCAAAATGGGGTCCTAATCTTAGCCAAATAAATTTCGAGGATTTCTCCTACTATCAAGAAGTTACTACCACTCCACCACGATCTTGGGAGGATATCCCCACTGAAATAAAAGCTACCTACGAACAACTAGGATTACCAGAAGCTGAACAACGTTTTTTAGCTGGAATTGCCACCCAAGCTGAATCTCAAATCCTCTACAAAAGCCTCCGCCGCCAGCTGCAAAAAAGGGGGGTTATTTTCCTAAGTATTGGCGAGGGTTTAAAAAAACATCCCCAACTCTTTCGACATTACTTTGCCAGCGTCATCCCTCCTACGGATAATAAACTAGCTGCTCTAAATAGCGCGGCTTGGTCCGGTGGTTCCTTCGTCTACGTTCCACCAGGCGTAAAGATAAGCCAACCTATTCAAGCTTACTTTCTCATCAACATTCCTTCCGTCGGCCAGTTCGAACGAACCTTAATCATCGTCGATGAGGGGGCTGAACTCAACTATATTGAGGGTTGCTCAGCTCCTCTTTACCATCAGTCATCCCTGCACGCTGGAGTAGTCGAGGTAATTGTTAAAGCTGGGGCTAAAATGCGTTACACTACTATTCAAAACTGGAGCAAAAATGTTTATAATCTCACTACTCAACGGGCTAAGGTTTACCAAAACGCCACCATGGAGTGGATAGACGGTAATGTTGGTTCTCGAATAACTATGAAGTACCCTTGTTGTTTATTAGTTGGTAAAGGGGCTAAGGGCTATGTCCTTTCTCTTTCTTTAGCTAGCCGTGGCCAGTATCACGACACCGGGACCAAGATTTTCCATTTAGCTGCTAATACCTCTTCTCGAGTAATCTCTAAATCCATCTCTCTTGAAGGCGGCCGATCATCCTACCGGGGCTTAGTTTATACCTCCCCCCAAGCAGTTAACTCTAAAAGTAGTGTTAGTTGTGATACCCTTATCCTTGACCCTCAATCCCGCTCGGACACTTACCCCACAATGCAGATTAAAAACCCAAAAAGTCTTATTAGGCATGAGGCTACAGTTTCGGTTTTGGATGAGAAAAAATTAACTTACTTAATGAGTCGAGGTTTATCCCGAACTGAAGCTGAAGGTTTATTGGTAACTAGTTTTGCTACTCCAGTCACCCAGCAGATTCCCCTAGAATATGCTAGTGAGTTGAATAAACTAATTAAATTAGAGATGGAGGCTAGTATTGGTTAGGTTAAGAAATCAAACACCAATCCTTGTTAAATTATCCTCTTCTCTCACTCGGGACCAGCTCAACCAATTAGCCTCAACCTTCTTAACCTCCCCCTTTCCTTCCGCTCTCCCCCTATCATCTTCTCAACTCACTCTCAACAAACCCGGCCGGTACCTTATCTACGTCCTCAACTCCTCTTGTGAGCTAAAACTAGATATAAAAACTCCTCAAACCAAAGTTCTTATTCTGGCAGCCTATTGGGGTAAAAAGACAGAAAAATACTCCTTCCACTTAGAAGAAATATTTCACTATCCTTCTTGCCGTTCTCTAGTTCGGGTGGTAAGCATTCTTGAAGGAGCCACCAAGTTTTTTTATCAGACCACTATCCAGGCCAAATCGAAAGCCAAAAATATCTCTGCTCAGCAGGAAAACTATAATCTCATTCTCTCTCCTCAAGCTGAGGTAGAAAGCCAGCCTTTTCTAGAGATAAACAACGGCCAGCTAAAGTGCAGCCATTCTTCAGTCACCACCCCAACCGAGGAAAACAAATTAAATTATCTCCTTAGCCGAAGCTTAACTTCGACCAAAGCAAAAGAATTATTAATTAGAGAGACTCTCCAAACTCTAGAAAGCAGATTCAGAGACTTCTTCGGGGATGAATAACTTTAGTTCCTACAAAGGATTGTAAAACCTCTGGCACCCGAACACTACCATCAGCTTGTTGGTAATTCTCCAAGATAGCTACCAGAATGCGGGGTGAAGCTATGGCGGTGTTATTAAAGGAATAAGCTAATTTTTTTCTTCCATCCTTAGCTCGATAGTAAATCTTCAAGCGTCGGGTTTGGAAATCAGTCATTATTGAGTCGGACATTGTCTCCCCATACTTACCCCGTCCTGGCATCCAGGCCTCAATATCATACTTCTTATAATGAGGCTCGCCCATATCTCCGCTACACATCAACAGCACCCGGTAAGGTATCCCTAATTCTTGGAGGAGCTCTTCAGAATTGCGCCGCAGCTCTTCCAACCATTGCTCTGCTTTTTTCTTATCAGCCACATCAATTACCAACTGTTCTATCTTCATAAACTCATGGACCCGATACACCCCTCGAGTGTCCTTACCGTAAGAGCCGGCCTCTCGCCGATAACAAGGAGAAAAGGCAGCAAACTTTACCGGCAGGTCCTCTTGGTGGAGGGTTTCTTGGGAAAAATAAGCCATCATCGGCTGTTCAGCCGTCCCTGCTAAAAAAGTATCCTTATCGTTTAGTTGATATGTCTCCCCTTTACCCCAAGGAAACTGGCCGGAACCAAAAAGAACAAATTCTTTAACAAGAGCCGGGGCAACAATAGGAATAAAGCCTTTTTTGATTAGTTTCTGGAGGGCATAAAAGAGAACTCCAAGATGAAGGAAGACTCCTTCGTTTTTAAGAAAGTAGCCCCGAAAACCAGAAACTTTAGCTCCTCGCTGAAGATCAATAATGTCCAACATCTGTCCGAGTTGGTCATGAGTTTGAGGTTGAAAATCAAACTTTGGTATTTCTCCCCACTCACCAATAACTTGATTGTCACTCTCATCTTTCCCAATAGGAACATCCTCAGCAATGACGTTAGGAATATGACTCCAAATTATCTCCAATTCATTTAAAATAGGCCTATATTTAGTTTCTAATTCCTTGAGCTGTTTTTTAAGTTTTTTAGCTTTTTCTTGGTCTGAGCGGGTCAGTTTATTTTTCTTCGCCCGCAGGTCCTCAATCTGGCGTTGAAGGCCTTTTTTAGCTTCTGCTAACTCAACCAACTTATCCACTAAAGTCGGATCAAGGTTTTTGTTTTTTGTTGCCTCTTTTACCTTTTCTTTGTTCTCAAGAATGTACTTCAGATTCAGCATAAATTTAATTATATCATCACATATTGGAACTAGGAACTAGGTTAGAAAATGACCAATTTTCAA
>WFRL01000050.1 GCA_015486555.1 Candidatus Microgenomates bacterium
GGTTCTCGTAAGTTTAGCTCTAAAGCCCTGATTTTCCAGCAACTGTTTCAAACGCTTAGCTAGCTGCAGGTTAATCTCCACCTCACGAATGTCTTCATACGAACATCCCCAGTTGATACGTTTAGTTCCCCGAAAGTAAGAGGGGTGGCCGGGGTCTAGACAAATCCGCCATTTTTCTCTCATTGTTACTACTATAATACCAGGGGATTAATAATGAGTCAAAACCAGCCTTTCTCTTAACAACAACTATCTCTTTTTTCCCTTTTCCAATTTATTTCTCACCTCTTTAACAACAAAGGGAGGCAGGGCGGTTTGGGATTGGTCAAGATAGGAACGAACTTGGGAAGAATAATTTTTCACCATCTCTCGCAACAGCCAAGAAATAGCTTTAGTAACAAGAATGCTCTTTTCTGGGCTTGGTGGTTTTTGGGTGACAAACCTAAACTCGAACAAGTTACTGGAGCTATAGTGATGATCTTAGGAGCGGTCTTGGTTAAGTGGTAGTTTTCTTCTCGCTAAAATAGTTTTACGTTTTTGATCTACATGCGTATAGTAGGTCCAGTGATGTTATCTCAAATGAAATGTTGACAAGATAATCCTTTTATGATATTGTACTAGTACAATGAAACAAGGAGAAAAAAAATACCTTGATCAATTAATGGGGGTGTTGTTAAGTATTAAAGATAAAAATGAAATGGAAGATTTTCTGAGAGGATTATTAACACCAGCTGAACTAGAGGACATTCCTAAACGTCTCCAGATTGTCATCAGACTCTTAAAAGGTCAATCTCAACGACAAGTAGCTGATGAACTAGGTGTTGGTATAGCCACAGTTACCCGTGGTGCTAGAGAGTTGAGATCAGGCCGATTTAAAGTTGTAAAACATCTTATATCTACCAGGGGAAACTTAAAGTGGTGACCTCCCTTTAAATTTCACCTTCATTTTCTAGGTTTTACACATAGTCTTTTGTAATTTTCCAATTATTTATATATACATAGGAGGAAATAATGACAGAAATAAAAAACTTTATAAAATCGCCGGATCATTACTCCGGAGAACAAATATATATAGAGCGTCTAAGTGGTATTAAGGGGGCTAATGATCCTCTAATAAAACCTCTTGTCCCTCAAATTATAAATGTAATGAAACAGGCATTCGGCAGACCCGACTTCTCGGAAAAGGATATGAGAAACCATATTGGGGGAGATGTTGTATTAGTAGCTAAAGCATCAAGGAGAATCGGTGAAACTATGGTAGGAATAATACAAAAAGAAGTGATAGGTTATGCCAGTTTAAAATTTGGGGGGATGGGAGACTTAGTAAAGATAGGAAATGGAGAAGGTGCTTATTTGGCGGCGGCGGTAGTGGATCCAAGGTACCAAGAAAGAGGTGTATACAAAAAATTAACCAGAAAAAGAATTGAAACAGCCTTAGAAGAGGGAGTGAAAACAATCTTTACGAGAACCCAAAATCCTCAAGTGGAAAGAGGCATAAGGGGAACTTTGGAAGAAATGGGGGTAAATTATGTGCTAGAAAGAATATTAATCCAAGGTGCCTATGGAGAACAATTAACAAGAGAAAGGCCTAAGGTAAAGAACGAAGAGGTACAGCACGTTTATGAAGAGTTAGACTACAACGAAGGTGATGCATTCGTGTTAGTTTTTAGAAATTTAAAGAGGAGGTAAAAGATGATAATCAGATATGTAACTGGTCTTCATGGAAATGAAATAGCACCAATTCTAGCTTTAGCAAGTTTAGGTAAGAATCAGCTAGTGGCTAACCCATTAGCAGTAACAAAGAAGGTAAGATATGTAGAAAGAGATATGAATGTTGCATTCGGTCTAGAAGGCAATGAATATGAGGTTCAAAGAGCCAAGGAAGTGTTGCAACAGATTGATAGTCGAGAAACAGTAGTCGATTTGCATACTTTTGCAGGTAAATCAGAACCATTTGTCATAGTAGTAGATAAAAAAATGTTGAAACTGGCAGCAAAGCTAGGAATAAGAAAGGTAGTTTACATGAAGTTCAACCCAAAGCAAGGCCACGCCTTAATCAATCACCGAAAGGGAGTAAGTGTGGAGTTGGGTCAACACAGCGACTACCGAGGCGTGTTTCAACGCGTCAAGATGATAGTAGAAAGATTAAAAAAGGGGATAGAAAATGAAATAGAAGTATATGAAGTGATAGGTAAATACGACAAAGGAGAAAAATACCGCAATTTTGTCAAAAATGCCGACGGTTATTACCCAGTGCTAGCAAGTAAGAAAGCTCTTGAAATTCATGGTTGGTACGCTCTAAAGGCTAGAAAAGTAACTAACCTGAATCCTTAAAAACTTTAAAAAAGAAAGGAGGAAAAATGAAACAACGAATTTTATCAGGAATTACCCCAAGTGGTAAGGGCTTACATATCGGCAACTATTTTGGAGCGGTTGAGCCTCAAGTGGAGCTGCAAGATAAGTATGAGACATACTATTTCATTGCCGATTTACACGCTCTAACCACAGTTAAGGATAAAGAGACCTTAGAAAACAACATCCGAGAGGTAGTTTTAGACTACTTAGCATTAGAGCTAGATCCTCAAAGATCTGTTTTCTTTCGCCAGTCGCAAGTGCCAGCTCATGCTCA
>WFRL01000051.1 GCA_015486555.1 Candidatus Microgenomates bacterium
CCTCTCGGCTAGATCCAGGAAAAATTTTAAATTTGAAATTTTTATTGTTTGTATCCTTGGAATTTATTTTTTTGTACCTTCTTAACATAGATCCTAGATCCTAGTTCCAATTACTGAGTTCTGAGCTCTAAGTTCTATATTAGACTTAAGTTTATTCAAGAGAGAAGCAAGAAGTTAAGGGTCCATTCCGTGGCTGTTTGAGATAACTAACGATAAAGTTAA
Organism: Candidatus Microgenomates bacterium; assembly: GCA_015486555.1. Lineage (GTDB taxonomy): Bacteria > Patescibacteriota > Microgenomatia > JAADGY01 > JAADGY01 > S014-63. Next base: position 223 of record WFRL01000051.1, read on the forward strand.
TCACATCAGAACGATTAAAAAACTTATCATTGTTGGTATCATAGGCTAGGGCCCGACCACTCAATGATTTAGCTTGACCTCCAAGGTAAAGATAACCACTTATTGCACAAAGAACATCACCTCGATCAAAAGGAATTCCGTTTCGGTTTAAATCCCCTTTTAAAATTATTGGTTGAGTCGGACTAGTAGATGAGGCACTACCACCATCAGGGTTTTGAGATAGTGAGGTATTACTCCCGTTTTTTTCTCTTTGTGTTTGTAGAGGGTTTATTTTAACCATAAAAACACTCCAAGCAGGCAGATGAATGGTTAGTTCTTTTAACTCTCGACCAGTTAAGTTTCTTTGAGTTACTTTCTCAAGTTCAGCTGCTTGCTGATATTTGGAAATCTCTGAATCGGTTAAGCTGAAACGAGGATGGCCTTGGTTATGAGAAGGAGAACAAATTGAGCAATCACGACAACAACCAGCTCCCTGACAACTGTCATCATACCATTCTCTTTTTTGAGGAAAGTATGATAAGGAAAGTTGAGGATGATCTTGACGAAACTCATCCCAGAAATTACTGTGGCTATGATCAATAAGATAAAGCTCAACCTTGTATGATTGATTATCATCTATCTTTAACTGGTTGAAATTAATTTTCAGATCAATTGGTCGATGGAGAGAGGAAATAGCATCCGGATTAGAACGATTGTGATCATAACCGCCAATGAAGTAATAGCCCCAGATATTGATGTCTTGACCATTCTTAGTAGCCCGGGCCCCAATTTTAGCTTCAGCTGGAGCTTTCTGACCTAAACTTGAATGATCTTCCAGTTGGAGTTCTAATTGAGGTTGATTAGCCATTTGTTGAAGCATAGCCCAAACATTAGTAGTTGGGGTCTTAATCCACTTAGTTGGATCTTGATAATCACCAGCCCAATAGTTATAGCTGAAGTAGTTATGAACTAACCAAGTATTCATCTCAACAATGCCGTTTTTATCAAAGAGGTCATATAGGTAGGCTAACCCACTAGCTCCATACTCAGTCACATCATGCTGAACCGAGACTTCTGTTGCATAGATAGGTAGATGTTCATAACGAGTCCCTTTGAGGATATTCTTGATCTCAGCTAAGCTTTCTTCGAGATGATAAACTTTCTTTCCATTCATATAACGGATGTGATAATAGGGATTAATAGCAATATAGGGGAGATTAAGGCCATCGGCATTAGCTCGACGGATAAAGGACCTAAACCAATAGTTATCATTGCCAAAATATCCTTGTCTTTCTTCGGGAGTTAAAACTGAGAACACAGGTACTGCCTTTACTTTTCCAAACTTCTTCAAACTATCCTGGTAATACATTTTATAGAACTCATAGTACTTTTCAAAGCGCTTATTAAAGTTACAGTTCTTTTGAAGGGAAAAGGCAGTGGTCATGTTATCGCATTCCAGTAGAGGATTGTAGTAACCCCAAGGCTCATGCCAAAAAAGCCAATGGAAATGATCAACTGTATTCCTTCCCCATTTTTGAACCATATGGTTATAAATAGTGTCAATATAGTTGACAAAATGCCGATCGGTTTCTTGATTAGGCGGAGCGGCAATAGAGTTGGCATCTACATAAGTATAGTAAGAGTTAATGTGAGATTGGTTATTGCCCAAGAAATACTTATCAGGGGCTACTCCTTTAATGATGAACTCAGGGTAAAGGCCTGACTGAAGGAGGTTACCTAACCACCGATCAAACTGGGAGAAGACATAGTTATTCTCACTTTGGAAAATTCGGCGGTATTCTTCCCCGCTACGCTTTTTAACTATACAGGGGTTAACACTTCCAAAAGGAGTTGTTACCCGAGCATACTTAAAGTAGGGAAATAAATTCCTCAACCAGTTTCGAGGCTTTTTGTCAGCATGTTTACTAAAGAAGGTTTCAAGGGTGTGAACATCAACTGTTTGCCAGATAGGGTTTAACCCCCCCTTGACTCTTGATTTTAACTTAAGAGTAATATCTCCCTCTCCACCACTCAGATTAAGAAAATCATTACCATTATCTTTAGGGTTGTTACCGATTATTTGACTACTTACTTTACAACTATTATTACACTTGGCACCTGGATAGGGCGGGCGAGGGTACCATTGACTATCCCAGCGGCAAAAATAGGTTATCCCATTTATGGTTTTATGAAGGTTAGTGAAGAAGGTAATTTTGTCCCCAGAATTAGGTTGCACCTTAACTGAATAATGAGTCTGATTGCCTAGTCTAACTCCTTGGTTGCTCTTATTAGTGTCTGGCTGACCATAGATATATCTAGTTCCCGGAATCCAACCGGAAGTATAGCTGTTAATGGCATAATTAACACTATGATTAGGGTTAACTAAAGAAGGATTAACAGAACCTGAACAATTAACTATGAGTGCTCTCTTAGAGGAATCATTACCAAAGGCACTAACTCGAGTAATTTTAACTGCTTTCCAAGAAAAACCTCCAACAAAAAGAAGAAGAAAACCAAGAGCAACACCTTTTTTAAGACTAGGAACAATCATTAATTAAAGTTTAATTAAGAGAAGATAGCTTGTCAATTTCCTGCCTTGGCCGCACATATCTAGGACTTTGAATTATCAAGCTGGGCTTGGTTTACAAATATCTAACAGCTGCAAGTTGTCTTCGGTAACAAAAATTCAAGGCAAAATGGAGGCAAAATTAAAACCAATGTCAACCGGCATCATCTTAGAAATAGCTATGAACTTCCTCACTTTCCCTTGAGACAAAAGAGATATAATTTAAAAAATCGGCAAGAAGAAGTTAAACCAAAAAGGAACGAAAAAGGATAAGCCAAAAGCTTCTCAAAGAAGAAACAAAAATAAGCCAAGAATCTCTGGAGAAAGGGAAAAATCAAACCCATTGGACCCAGTTAACCCGAGGGAGAGAGGCAAGAAGAAAAAAGAGAAAAGAAAAGAAGTTTTTTTATTTTGCCAAGGAGGTTGGTTCTCGAGCTAAATAATCTGTTGCCTCAGCGAGACCTTCAAACATTGATTTGGTCTTTCGGGGGAGAGCTTCTCTTTGACAAAAACTTCCCCCACCTGAGCAACAATCTCTTTTACTCCCACAGTTCTTTCTCCTATCATTAACAAGTATTATTAACAAGGGAATTATAACATCAATAAAACTAGTTCATCAAATATGCCAGGACAATTCCAGTCCTACCTAATTGAAAAATCGGACTGAAATTAATAATACCCTTGTTTATTATCCTCCTCAAGTCATCCTGACTTTGTTGGGG
>WFRL01000052.1 GCA_015486555.1 Candidatus Microgenomates bacterium
GAGCGGAGCGAGCGCAAAGGTATTGGCACCCAAACTTAAGTTAACTCTCATGCGCCTTCGGCTAGATCCTTCACTTCGCCTGACGGCTCGTTCAGGATGACGTGGAGAGAGGAAGGTTCCTTTTCAATCCGATTTTTGATTGGGTAAGACTTAACCTAGTTCCAATAACGAACTAAGTGTTATCATATGTATATGCTCCAGTTGAAGGTAGAAATTAATATCCGTTCCGGTTACTTAGTAGACCGAAAGAAACTCCGCCAGGCTTTAATGAATGAACTCCAGCAATGGATCGAGGAAGGTAGTTACTTAGTTTCCATCTTGATTGCTGGAAACAGGCTAATGAAGCAACTAGAAAAGAAGTATTTCCAAAAAGACAAAACAACTGATGTCCTCTCTTTTCCTCTTCTGGAAAGTAAAAACCCTAAAGTTGCTTTTCCTTTCCTGCCTGACCAGCCCCAAAACTTAGGGGAGATAATTATCTCTTATCCTCAGGCTCAATTGCAAGCCGCTCAAAAACATGTTCTAATAGATGAAGAAATCTGCCATTTAGCCCAGCATGGGCTGCGCCATTTACTTGGTATTAATCATAACTAAAGATGAACTGGTATCTAAAGTATCGACCAAAAAACATTAAAGAACTAGGTTTAACTAGCGTCCGCCAAACACTGGCTAAACTCCTAGCCGGACCAGAATTTCCCCATGCTTTTCTTCTTGCCGGTCCTCGAGGCCTAGGTAAAACAAGCACTGCCCGAATTATTGCCCAATATGTTAACTGCCAAACACCCCAAGAAGTTGGAGTACCCTGCGGCCAGTGTCCTTCTTGTCAGCTCTTTAAACAAAAAACCGTTATCGACGTTATTGAAATGGATGCTGCTTCCAACCGGAGTGTCGATGACATCCGCCAGTTACGTTCGGCGGTTGGCTTAGCCCCTTCCCAGCTAAAGTACAAAGTTTACATTATAGATGAAGCTCATATGTTGACCCGAGAGGCTTTTAATGCCCTTCTAAAAACGCTAGAAGAACCACCTTCTCATGTAATCTTTATCCTAGCAACTACTGAAATTCAAAAGGTACCTGAAACTATAAAATCCCGTTGCCAGATTATTGAGTATCATCTAGCGACCTTAGAAGAACTTACTCAAACCTTAAAACAAGTGGCCAAAACAGAGAAACTTGAAGTTACAGGTAAAGAGTTGAAGTTAATAGCTGCCCGTGCTCGAGGCAGCTTCCGTGATGCTATAAAAATAATGGAGCGGTTAGCTGAGAAAAATAAACTCAATTCCCAACTTCTTAACCAACTAGCTCAAACAGATAACTTTATAGACCAACTTTCCACCGCTTTAAGGGATAGAAATATCCCCCAAAGCATTAGCCTTCTTGACAAACTCAACGGAACTTCCTATCCGGCGAGGGATTTAATCTATCAGTTAGAAGATCGCTTTAACCAACTTTTGTCAACCTACCAGCAGTTTTCTCCAAAAGAACTAGATTACTATCAACAACTGGTCCGTATCCTTTTAGAAGCCAGCACTAACTTTAGTGAACCTATCTCAACCTATCTCAGTCTCAAGGCTGCCCTTCTCAACTTAGATGAAGGAAAATCCTTCCCCAGTCAGATACCTCAAGAAAATAAGAAAGAAATGAAGATCCCTTCTTCAATTAAACCATCTCTTAAATCTAAAGAGGAGAAAAAGAATGTCAATCCTCATTTTACTCTCCAGGGGGTTAAAAAGGCTTGGCCTAAACTAGCCAAAAGCTCGCTTGAACTTAATCATGGTTTAAAGAATATCCTCGAAGCAGCCGAGCTTACAAGTGTTGAGGGTAATATCCTTTATCTCTCTGTGGCTTACTCCTTTCAAAGAGATTTACTAGAAAAAAGCCACATCCGCCAGTGGCTGGAAAAAAAATTGAGTCAACTACTCAATCAAAAACAAGTAGGTTTAATAATCAGCGTTGATACTAGCTTAAGGAACAAACAAGCAAGAACCGTCTCAAAAACTAGAACTTCAGCATCGAGAGACAGTCGATTGGACATCTTAATGTCTTAATTCTTCTTCTTTTTAGTTTTCTTTTGGGGTTTCTCGTTTTTAGCTGCTGCTAACAACTTAAGGTGGCCCTTTTTAACCAAATCCATTAATAACTGAAGACTTTGTTTTTCACTCTCAGCTAAAAACAGACGGCGATGTAGTTCCATCTCCTCTCTAACTATCTGGCGAACATCTAATAAAAACTGAGCATAAGTTGGCGAACTAGACCCTTGATTCTGGAGAATGTTCCCTATTGTTTTATCTTCTCCCCTAGTCAGAGGCGAGGGGGAGCGGTGAATTTTTTCTTCGAGATAACGGTAAATAAGACCAGCTGCTCCCTTGAAGATGAATTTAAAAGAAATACCTAAGATTAAGAAGAAAAGAATAATATAACCTAAGTATCTAATAATAGAAATAAAAGGAAACCAAAAAATTGTTCTCCTTAAGACTAAAGTTTTCTCAGCTGCTTTTATCTGAAAAAGGAAGGTAACCGGCCCTAGGACACCACTTGGCAAACTCAGGTCTTGAGATATTTTAGCAGTAGTCTGAGGAGGGATTTTTTTATCAAGAGTAAATTCCTCAACCTTAGCTAAGCCAAACCACCACTTATTTTTATACCTAACTTGAACATCTATACTTTTTAAGCTTAACTGACCATCATTAGCCAAATGGAATCTTAGTTTTACCCCCTCTCGTCCTGGCTTGAGCTGAAGGTTAGTTACTTGGAAATCAGGCTGGAGATTTTTACCCACTACTAAATCAAGGGGTGTTTTGGCCAGTAGAAGACCTTTCTTATTCTCAGCTTTCAACTCTAAAACATATTCTCTTTCTCTTACTTCGGGTTTTATTTTTAGTTTGAGTTGGAGTTCTTGCCGACCATTAGGCAGCAGCTCAAACGGTAGCCAATCTGACTTAATTATCCCTTTATCTTCAATCCCTATCCTACCTTTAACAGAAGAAGGGGTTAAGTTAACCATTGTTAAATCTATTTTCAACTGCTGACCGGGGGCTGTTTTATACCAAAACCAGTCTTTCTTAGTGGATCCTTGGCCAAAAAAAGTGGGAATTATTTTAACTATTTCTCCCTGAGCAGCGACTTGGTGAGGGTAATAAAGAAAAGAAAGTATTCCTCCTATGAGAACAAAAACAACTAACAACCAACGCTTCATTCTAATTATCTTTTTACCTCTTTACCTACCACTAAGAAAGCTACTCCCATCAAGGCCACAACCGCGACCGAACCAGCAATGAACTTAGCCTTCTTACTAATATAGAAAATACGAGCTTCCTTAGTGATGAAATGATTATCATCCTTAGCATACCTTACTTTAGCTCGGACGACGAAGGATCCAAACAAAGGAATCTTTGTCCAACTAACAGGAACTTTAGTGGAACTGTCAGGAAAGATGGTCCCTAATGATAACTCCCGTTTAGCTACAACCTGACCGTTGAGGTTATTAATTAACTCCACCGCAGCCAAGGGGTCAAGATGAACATCTCCTTTATTCTCTAACTCAAAAGTTAACCTCAACTGATCGGGGGAGGTTTTATTCCCCCCTAGGTAAGCAACCTTAAAACTCTTAACACTTAACTCTTTCTTTAGCTCGCCAGGGACAGTTTCATAAATTCGCAGACCAATTCGTGTCTTAATCTTTAAAGGACCAGTCGACTTTAATTGGCCTAAGCGCTCAGCAATAACTCCTCCCATATGATCCCCAACTTCAGCATTTCGAGGTACGCTAATAGTAAACTCAACCACCTTTTTACCCTTTGGGGGGACTACTACTTTATTAGTCGATAACTTTACCCAAGCCCCAACACCTTCTCGTTTCGCTTCCTCCCCTTTGAGGGCAAAGGAACCATCCTTAGTAGTGGTAGCGTCAACCGGGTAAAGCTTAACAGCAACTGGCTTGCTACTTTTATTAACTACTACAAAAGCATCTCTCTTCGTCTCCCCAGCCACTAAGTTATAGATTAACCAGGCCTGAGAATAAGGAATTTTTGGATTAGGATGGGCCGGAAAAAGACCAATACTTCCACTCTCCGCAGCCAATATTCCCCGTGGGGAAACAAGGCAAAAAAGGGAAAAAATAAAGATAAAAGGCAAAAACCATTGTTGCCAGTGTTTCATTCAACCTCCAAATAACTAAACAACATACTCTTAAGATAAAGAGAAAAAGGGAAAAAGTCAATGCTACTGAATGGTAAAAACTATTTTCCCCTGGTAATCACCGGCCGGGGTATTCGCTGGCACCTGGAGTTCTAAGAAGATATTTTGAGTGTAAACTCCGCAGCCATGGCCGGGATCAGCCTTGCTTATCAGAACTTCCTTCCCAGCTGAGGGAACAATTGCTTCATCTCCCGGTTGAACTCCTTCTTCTTCATACCTCTCAAGAGGTTTTGGTCGAGTGGGCTTCAGCCGTAGATGATCAGCAACAGGGATAAAATGATCCGCCTGGGGAGAATAAAGATCACTAAAACGGGCAGTTACCGACCAACCTGGGCAGCTAGGTCGAGTGTCAGTAATAAGTAATCCTTTTCCTTCTTTTGACCCAGCTAACCAGTTAGAAACCCGAGTGTCAAAAGTAGAAACAACAAAAGAAGGAAAATGAAGCTGGGGCACCGTTTTCAAACCTAAAAAACCCTGAGGTAGGTCACGAACTAGGTCTTTTACTTCCTTCTCAATCTGGAGACCTGCCAAATCTTCCCATTGGAGCCTAAGCTTGTATATCCCATTTTCCAAGCCACTTAGATTCCATTTAAAGAACTTCCCCTGATAATCTTCATTCTCTCGAGAAAAATTAAACTCCAAAGGGACCCAAGAGTCTTCCGCCCTTTGATACCAAGCTTGTAAATGGCCTGTTAAATAAGAACTTAATTTCCCCCGCACCTCCAGTTCCGATCCATTTATCTCTTCAGCCGCCCTGGGTTGTTGTATTTCTAATTCCTCTTTTCGGTTATCTATAAAAACTGGAAGAACTAAAACTTTTCTAGTGGTAGGATAAAAAAGGCTAATTAATAAGGAATACCAATCTGTTTTAGTTTCAGCTGCCAACTGAAAACTTAGAGTGCTTTCTTTCTTCACCTTATCAAACTGATAAACAAAATGAGATATAGGGAAGTTTCTTCTAAACTCATCTATCAGATCTACCCTAACTTTTGAGGCCTTTTTTTTATCTTGCCAACTAAGAAGAAACTGGGCTTGCGGATGAAAACAAAGTCGGGATAAATCGGGGAAAATACTCCTTTCTTGAGAAGAAATAATTAGTGTTCGAAAGAAAAAAATCTTACCAGCCCTTGACCGACGACTCCAAGGACGTATCTCTACTTCTAATAAAAGATAACTAAGTTTCTTCTTTAACTTCACCTTAGCTTGGTATCTATATTCCTTTCCTTCCTTAGACAAAGGTTTAAATCCCCCCCCCTGATACAACCTACCATCAGGATAAAAGAGCCTCCACTGCCCCACTCTTAAAACCCTATAGTGGGGAGTTCTAAAAGTAAAAGTAAGAAAGTCCTCTTTTTGAGCTTCAATAAAGAAAGGCGACTGGGAAGAAGCTGAGGTTTGAACTTTCAATTCATTCTCACTTTGAGGAAAATAATAAACTCCTGGTTGACAACTTTCAACTCTGGCCTCAACTGAGACTGGTAGAAAAAAGAAAAAAAAGAAAAGAGAAGATAATCTAATCAAAAGCTTTCTCATAGTCTATTATATCTTGGAAGTTTAATAAAAAGAGCCCGCTAGATAGCGGGCTCTTTTTTAACTGTCCTTTCCCTAAAGAAAAGTTAAGAAACAGTTATGGTTACGGTACTTGAATAATCACCTGCTGGGGTATTAGCCGGAACGACTAATGAAAGTCCCAGATCAGCCTTAAAACGGTCAATACCATGACCCTTTGCGGCTGAAAGCCAGGTGAAGGAATCAGAAGTACCATCATCATCAGAATCAGCCAAGGTAACAGCTGAACCCAAAGTAGCATCTTCACTACCTACATTCACCTGCTGGCTATTTCGGTACTCTCTCAAATTTTGAGGGGTAACCGTAAAGTTGGTTACATCAATAGTACCTTTATCACTGGTCATGTCAGTAAAAGTAGCTACAGCTGACCAACCAGGTTCATCAGTGGTGTTATAACCTCGGGCCTCATCAACAGTGTAATCAGAGGCTGTCCCAGGCACTATTTGGTTAGTGGTACTGGTAATGATGCTACCTAAGTCAACATCGACTGGAGCATTTTGGGTTAGTAAACCACCATTAGCGACAAGGCTAATTTTGGTAGTACTATCACCTCCTAAGGCACTATCACCACCTGTTTGGCCCATATCAGCGGCCATCACTGGTCCAACTACCCCTAACACCAGCATTAATGCAGAAGTAAGGGCAGCTGCCTTTTTAAGCAGACTCCTGCGCATCGACTCTCACCTCCTCCCTAGAGAAAAAACTTAATAACTTGTTAGGAAAATTTCTCAATAAAACTAAGGGGGTCAAGATTAAACTAGCTATTACCCCCATAAAAAGAGGTTTCTTAAGCCCAACAAAGCTCCAATCTGAGCGCTGCTGACCAACCAACTGCCATTTCCCTTGAACCAACTGATAAAGTTCAACTCGTTCCTGACCAGATAAAATAATCTTATCATCCCAAGTGAAAGTAAAGCGGCCTTGTTTATGGGGTAAGACTATCATCTCTCGCCTATTAAAAATCCAACTGTGTTTAACTTTACCATTAGCCCCGCTAACCACCACCTTAAATTCGGGCTGGAGTGGCCGTGAGGAAAAATTATTAACTACGAATGAAAGCTGACGCCGACGACCCTGAAAGTGATAATTAAGATCACCAACTGAGCTTTTTCCAACAGCTAAAACACTTCCACTTGTCAGGATAATTACTAAGGAAAAGGTTAAGAAGATAAAAAATTGTACTTTCTTTGTAAGGGCAGGCATCTATGTTTTTAAATTTTAATAATAATTAATCCTATACCATTGACTTTTAATTTGTCAAGTCCCAAAATATACTTAATGTTAAGTTACTTAATTTTAACTGGTTTATTTTTCCTCTTTTTCTTCTTAGTGCTCATTTCTATTTTTCCTCTTTTAGATACTAGGAAGAAAACCTATTTAAAGAATAACTGGGCTATAATTCTTCTTATCCTATTGGTTATTGCTCTCCTTGTAAGTCTCCCCTTAAACGGGCTAGCCAAGGAGATAGTCATCAATCAAGATAACTTTCAAGTTCACCTTAAAATTATTCAACGTCCCTTGCCACCTCCCCATCCTTCTCCCCTTCCTTGGCTTAAAAGCCTTAAGAATTTCCTTTCTAACTGGAGTCGTTTCTTTAACTTCTAAAAGGAACTAGCGAGCCATACTTTTAAATCCTGTCCGCCTCTTGGCTGAAAGGTGACGTTTCCGTGTTCGCCGCTTGATGTCTTTAGTTTCTTTCCGCTCCAACCATTTGGGGATAAAACGACGACGACGACGGGCTTCAGCAACAATGTTTTCAAACTGAATTAGCTTACTAAACCGCCGAATAAGGCTATCATTCGTGTCTTGATCAGTCGCTTTCAAAACAACTACCATCTTCTCACCTTCTTTCTTAACTTAATACCTGATTATTATAACAGAATCTGTCTGCCTTTATTTCCGATTCTCAAAAGCGTTTTTCAAGGTCATTGGATCAACATACTCAATATCACTTCCCATTGATAGGCCCCGAGCTAGGCGGGAAACTTTAAGATGAGGTTTAATCCTACGAATTTCCCGCAGAAGATACATAGCAGTGGTCTCGCCCTCAACTGTAGGGTTAGTCGCTAAAATTATCTCTTCGAAATCTTCCTTCTGCACCCGACCCAATAGCTGAGGAATAAATAACTCCTCTGGGCCGATATTTTCTAAGGGGTTGAGGTGGCCATGAAGAACAAAGTAAAGGCCATGATAGACCTTAGCCTTTTCTAAATTCCAGAGGTCAAGGGGCTGTTCAACTACACAGAGAAGGTGTTGATTCCGCCGCTCATCGCCACAAATGCTACACACCTCATCTTCAGAAAGGTTAAAACACCGCCGGCAAAGATGGATTTTATTTTTCACCCTGACTAGACTTTCAGCTATGTCAGCTACTCTCTGTTTGGGCATATTAACCACCGCTAAAGCTAGTTTCTCTGCACTTCGTCGACCTATCCCCGGCAACTGCTGTAAGCTTGAGATAAGTCTTTCTAAAGAACCAATCTGAGTATCCATAATTCGAGCTAGAAACCGAACAAATTACCTAGGGCGGCCGCTTTCTTACTCGCTTTTTTCTGAGCCTTTTTCAAAGCATCATTTATTATCTCCTTTAAAAAATCTTGAGACTGGCCATCAACTATTAATTCCTTCACCCTCATTGTTCCATTCACTACTACTTTAACGTTTCCTTTCTCCACCTCAATAGTTTCCTGTTCTAACTCCTTTTCTAAAGCTTTAGCTTGCTGGACCATCTTCATCATCCGCTTTCCTTGAGAGAATTTATCCATTAAACCCATTTAACACCTCCTTAAAATTAATTAATACGTCTGTAGTATACCATCTTTTACCTCTTTTATCACTCCAAATAGAACTTAGTAAGAAAGCACTAAACTCTAAATCCTAAATCCTAAACAAATTCTAAATCCTAATGACCAAAATCCAAAACTTTTTTAAGAGAGTTATCTCAACTTGTCGTCAGGGTTAGCCGAAGGCGCAGGGGAAATTGGAACTAGGAGCTAGGTAATCGGAACTTGGAGCTTGGAACTTAGAACTCGGTAATTGGAGCTAGGAACTAAGAACTCGGTAATTGGAGCTAGGAACTAAGAACTAGGAGCTGGGTTGGAGGAACTAAGTTAGAAAAAAGCACTAAATCACAAATTCCAAGGATACAAATAGGAATAAATCCGAAATTCGAAATCCTAAGCTCCAAACAAATCCTAAATTCTAATC